>CAMGRB010000023.1 GCA_946061315.1 uncultured Clostridia bacterium
GGCTCAGCCACTCATGGAGATACAACATCAGGAGTATCTCACCTTTTCCAAAGCACGGACGAGATGATTTTTTCGTCCCTCTTTTTCGGCTTTTGCTTCATATATTCGTCCTGTGCCGGCTCGGAGGCAAAGGCAAGAGCCCCCAGAGTGTCCATTATTATGTTGACCCACAGCATCTGCGTTATGGTGACGGGGTTTTCAACGCCTATAAACGGACCTATCAAGGATATACCTACGGCACCGAGATTCATTGTGAGCTGGAACACAACGAATTTCCGTATAGACTCAAAAATAGTCCTTCCGTAAAGCACGGCTTTTACTATGGAAGAAAAATTATTGTCGGAGATTATAATATCGCACGCTTCCTTGGCAACGTCAGTTCCCGAGCCCATGGCAAAGCCGACGTCCGCCATTTTGAGCGAGGAAGCGTCGTTTATTCCGTCGCCCGTCATACCGACGACAAAGCCCGACGATTGCGCTATTCTGACAAGGCGGCTCTTGTCGGAGGGCAATGCTCTTGCAACCGCCGCCAAGGTGGGCAAGGCTTTTGCAATATCCTCGTCGCTCATTTTATCAAGCTCCGCACCCGTTATAACCGTTTTTCTGCCGCTGAACGATGAAATTATGCCACACTCCTCGGCAATAGCCCTTGCGGTGTCGGGGTTGTCGCCCGTTATCATAACGACACCCACCCCGGCATCTGTAACCTTTCTTATTGCGGCGGGCACCTCTCTCCTTATTCTGTCGCGTATTGCTATAAGCCCTAAAAATATTATTTTATCAAGGGAAGTGTCGCTGCTTTTTATTTTCATTCCCATTCCCACAACTCTAAACGACGCTTTTGCAAGTGAGTGGAGCTTCTCTCTTACCTTGTCACTCTCGTTTTTTGAAAGCGTGCGCACGTTGCCGTTTGAGTCCATATAAGAGGCAGAGGCGGCAAGGAGCTTTTCGGGCGCGCCCTTAAACATTACGTAGTCCTCATTTTCGTATTTTAGCGACACTGCGCTGTACTTTTTGGTACTGTCAAACGGTATTTTCTCTTTTACGTACGCGCTCGGAAATTCCGATGAAGCATAGTTCATAATAGCTCTGTCCGTCGCGTCCGAGCCTATGGCAACCCTGCCGTTGTAGGTCGCTCCGTTGCAATAACACGCACACAGGGTGACGTATTTTTTTATCTGCGGCTTTTCTTTAAGTGAATTTACCGTTGTGAATTTGCCCCCGTCTGCCGTATGTATTTCCTTTACTTTAAGCACTCCTTCCGTGAGCGTTCCCGTCTTATCCGTAAAGAGAAGATTTATGTTTCCCGAGGTTTCAATGCCGACAAGCTTTCTTACAAGTACGTTATCCCTCATCATCTTTTTCATATTTGAGGAGAGTATCACCGTTATCATCATAGGCAAGCCCTCGGGCACGGCAACGACAATTATGGATACGGCAAGGGTAAGTGCGTTGAGCAGTTCGGAGAGGACGTATTTTATATCGGATAGCTTTTTTATCATCTCCCCCCATACCATTCCCGTGTCTATCGCAAATACGTTGAAAAGGTAAGCAAAAGCTATCATCGCCGAGGCTATATAGCCAAGCTTGCTCACGCTTTTTGCAAGCTCGGAAAGGCGCTTTTTAAGCGGGCTCGGTCTTGTATCTCTGCCAAGCTCGCTTGCCACCTTGCCGTAATACGTCCCCATACCTACCGAGGTGACCTCAATTTCCGCATATCCCGAGCAGACGAGGCTACCTCTTAAAACCGTGGCGGAATTTTTATCTCCCTTTTCCGCGTCGGATTTTTTAACCTCGGCGCTCTCGCCCGTAAGTGCCGACTCGTCAACGGATATTTCCCCGTAAACCACTTCTCCGTCTGCCTGAACGCGCGTTCCCGCGTCGAGTATAAGTATATCGCCGACAACTATATCGTCGCTCTCAATCTCAAGTGCCTCGCCGTTTCTTCTGACTATACATTTTACGTTTCCGCCCTGCGCCCTCAATTTTTCAAACGCGTTTTCGCTACTGTATTCGGACAATGTGGACACAAAGGTGGCTATAAAAATGGAAACGGCAATTCCGCCGCTTTCAAACCAATTCACGTTCGGAAACATAAATATTATATTTATAAAAAGTGCACCGATAAGCACCCTTATTATCGGGTCGGACAGGTTTGATATAAACCCCTTTATAAAACTTTTCTTTTTGTATTCGGCAAGCCTGTTTGAGCCGTATTTTTGGCGCGACTCTGCTACCTCGGCGTCGCTTAATCCTCTTTTCTTTTCCCGCATACCTTAATTTCCTTTCGTTTTATCGCTATATGTTTATTCACGGTATAAAACGTTTATGATTGTGAAACGCTTTGAGAAAAGAAAAAGCACACGGATTTACGTGTGCTTTCGCTATTTATATTTCAAGGTGTATACTTATAGGCGCCCCGTATTAAAGTGCGTCTTTGCGGGAGAGGTTTGCTCTGCCCTTTTCGTCGATGCCGAGGAACTTAACGAGCATTTCGTCGCCTACGTTGCAAACGTCCTCAACCTTTTCGGTCCTTTCCTTTGCAAGCTTGGATATGTGAACAAGTCCCTCTCTGCCGGGTGCATACTCAACGAATGCGCCTATCGGGATAATTCTCGTTACCTTGGCGTTGTATATTGCGCCAACCTCCGGCTCGAATACTATGCCCGCTATTATCGAACGTGCCGCCTCTATGGCGTTTTTATCGACTGCGGAGATAAATACGGAGCCGTCCTCCTCGATGTCTATCTTTGCGCCCGTATCGGCAACTATCTTCTGAATTACTTTTCCGCCCGTTCCTATAACCTCACGGATCTTCTCGGGCTTTATCTTCATTGAAATCATCTTGGGAGCAAACTCGGAAACCTCTTTTCTCGGTTCGGGTATTGCT
This sequence comes from uncultured Clostridia bacterium, assembly GCA_946061315.1. GTDB lineage: Bacteria > Bacillota > Clostridia > Oscillospirales > CAG-272 > RGIG2000. Next base: position 2,891 of record CAMGRB010000023.1, read on the forward strand.
TTGAGAATTACCTCGTCGATTATGTGATCTCTGCCGACGTGGGTTATGCGCAGAGCCTCTTTGATTATCTCGGGGGTAAGTCCGTCTATTTTAAGGTCCATCTGAATGGAGGTGATACCCTTGTGAGTACCCGCTACCTTAAAGTCCATATCTCCGTAGAAGTCCTCAAGACCCTGAATGTCTATCATGGTCATCCATCTCTCGCCCTCGGTGATAAGACCGCAGGAGATACCTGCAACGGGTGCCTTTATCGGCACGCCTGCGTCCATAAGTGCAAGGGTGGAGCCGCAAACGGAAGCCTGCGAGGTTGAGCCGTTTGAGGAAATAACCTCGGAAACAAGGCGGATAGCGTACGGAAATTCCTCAACCGACGGAAGAACGGGAACGAGTGAACGCTCTGCAAGAGCGCCGTGACCTATCTCACGTCTGCCGGGAGAACGGGAAGCCTTTGCCTCACCCGTAGAATAACCGGGCATATTGTAGTGGTGCATATATCTCTTTTCGACCTCGTCGTCAATACCGTCGAGCATCTGTGCGTCGGATATGGAGCCGAGAGTTGCAAGAGTCATAACCTGCGTCTGTCCTCTTGTGAACATACCGCTACCGTGAACTCTCTTGAAAAGACCCACCTCTGCGGTAAGAGGTCTTATTTCGTCAAGGCGGCGACCGTCAACACGCTTACCGTCGTCAAGGAGCCATCTGCGGACTATCTTTTTCTGTATCTTATAGATAAGCTCGGGCATTATGGTTGCAATATCGGGATATTTCTCAACGAATTTTGCGGCGATATCGTCCATTATCGGCTGCATTCTTGCATCACGGATATTCTTGTCGTCGGTATCGAGAGCGAACATAACGTCCTTTTCGCAATATGCGAATATCTCGTCGAACATATCGTGGTCAAGCTCGCAGGACGGATACGAAAACTTCGGTTTGCCTATCTCGTCAACTATGTTGTTTATGAACTTTATGAGCTTCTTTATTTCCTCGTGAGCGAGCATGATAGCATTGAACATATCCTCGTCGGATACTTCCTTTGCGCCTGCCTCTATCATAACGACTTTCTTTTCGGAAGCGGCAACGGTAAGCTCAAGCGTGCTGTCTTTTCTCTGCTCTGCGGTCGGGTTTACGACAAGCTTCCCGTCAACCATTCCCATAAATACTCCGCCTATCGGTCCGTTCCACGGAATATCGGATATGGAAAGGGCGATTGACGCGCCTATCATAGCGGCAATCTCGGGCGAGCAGTCAGGGTCTACGGCAATTACCGTGAGAGAAATATTGACGTCGTTTCTCAAATCCTTCGGGAAAAGGGGACGGATCGGACGGTCGATAACTCTTGAGGTGAGTATCGCCTTTTCCGAGGGTCTGCCTTCTCTTTTGAGGTATCCGCCGGGGATTTTGCCGACAGAATACATTCTCTCCTCATAGTCAACCGAAAGCGGCAAAAAGTCAATACCATCTCTCGGTGCGGGTGATGCGGTAGCGCAAGCCAATATTACGGTTTCACCGTAACGGATAAGAACGCTTCCGTTTGCAAGACCAGCCATCTTACCGTTTTCAACAACGAGTTTTCTGCCGGCAAGCTCATACTCGTAGGTCTTGTAGTTTTCAAATACTTTTTCTTTGAACATTTCAGACATTTTGTTTTCCTCCGTTTTTCGTGTGAGAGGACATAGCACTTAATCAAATTCCCGAGTGCTCGGACGCTTGATTAACTGCTATCTCGTCACACGTGTTTTTAATTTTTATTTCATAAGAGCGCGCTCTTAAAAAATCCTTTGTCGCGCCATGGTAAAAACGGCATTCAAAACCGCATGCCAAGCGCATAAAAAAGTTTACAAAACTTTGGCTGTGCGTTTTGCACAGCCAAAGCCATACGCCGCAAAAGCGGCGTTTTTCTTACTTTCTCAAACCGAGCTTTTCAACGATAGCACGGTAGCGCTCGATATCTATCTTTGCAAGATAGCCGAGCAAATTACGTCTGTGTCCGACCATTTTGAGAAGTCCCCTTCTGCTGTGATGGTCGTTAGGATTGTTCTTAAGATGCTCGTTAAGAGAATTGATACGGCTTGTAAGAAGCGCGATCTGAACTTCGGGCGAGCCGGTATCTCCCTCGTGGGTAGCATACTTTGCGATAATTTCCTGCTTTTCGATCATTTCTTTTCACCTCATTTAATTTATTTAGCCCACTGCACTGTGCAATCGGTAGGTGAACGACCCATTTAGGATCTTTTGTCCGAAAGCCCGGCACAAGGTGCTACGCAAAAGATTATATCATAATAAAAACGGTTTGTAAAGAGGTTTTTCAAATATTTTCTTTTTTATTTTTGATAAATGACTTTATAAGTGTAATACCTCCGCTTACTATAAGCAAAACGCCGAGCATTATCCTCGGTATTTTCGGATTTATAAGTCCGACGAGGCACGAGGTTATAAGCGTGCCCGCCACTCCGAAAAGCGCCATGGGTATAAGCTGCGATATTTTTATCTTTCTCTTTTTTACGTGAATAAAAATCGACGCGGCAACCGAACATAAAAAGAAAATAAGGTTTGTTCCCTGCGCACTTATCTGGTCGTAATTGCGACACAGGGTCAGGTAAATTACCAAAAGTCCCCCGCCGCCGACCCCCATTCCCATAAGCGCGGCGATAAGAAAAGACGCTATTAAATCAAGCGTAAAAATCACCTCTCTACTTAAAAATCATGCAAATTCCCGAATAGATAACCAAAACGGCAAAAATGACGTTGAGCCACTTCTTTTTTATCTTATCGACTAAAAAAGCACCAAGCACCCCTCCCATTATCGCGGGGAGCGCAAGACGGGAGATAAGCCCCGTGTCCACGTTTGAGTTTCTGAAATATATAACGGCGCTTACCGCCGATATGGGCAAGGTGGCGCAAAGAGTTGTTGCAAAGTTGTCCTTCGGGTCGTTATCCGTAAGAAGTGAGAGCATATAAACGAAAATTATTCCCCCGCCCGTGCCGAGCAGACCGTTTACGCCGCCCGCAATAAACGAGAAAAGGCAAAAAAGCGCAAACGCACCGTATTTGCCGAGCTTTATTTTGTTTTTCATATCATCACCGAAAATATTTTTTTGCTTTTGCCAAAAATCTATTGTTTTTTTAATTTGTTTCTGCTATTATATTATATAGACACCCAAAAATCGGGCGGTAGATTTTGAAAAGTGACGCTTTGCCGTGCTTTTCTTCTTTTATCTATTATCGCTCCCGTCGGGTTTATTATACATATCTTACGGAAGGAAAACGGACAAGCCGATGAAAAACAAAAAAGCCCCAATGACAACAAAAACGGTAAAGAAGGCAAAGCGCAAATCACGCATTTTACCTTTTTTAAGTAAAATAATGCCGTATATACTCGCAGTTTTATTCGTAATAACTCTCTTCTCGCTGGTAGGTCTTTCATCGGGCTTCGGCGGTAAGTTTGCGGGATTTTTAAGAGGCTCGCTCTCCGCGTTTGCCTCGTGGTTTGTGCCCGTGTTTATGCTGTATCACTCGCTTATGTGGTATCACGACACGAGAAGAAAGATATGCGCAAGGAGAGTTACCTGCTCCTTTATAATAATCTTTCTGGTTTCCGCTTTACAAGAGGTTATCCAGGGCGGCAAGGACGAAACGCTCATAACGTACAATATAGTCACCCTTTTTGAAAACGGAAAGGCGGGCAACGGCGGCGGAGTTATCGGCGGTATTATCGGTACGATACTTTACGGCTTTGGCAAAGGAATTGCCATGGCGGTTATTCTCATTCTGCTCCTCTTTATGTTCTTGCAGATGTTCAACGTAACGCCGTCCTCGATGATGCGCGCCCTTTTCGGAAAAGGCAAGGATAATGAAAAAGAAGCAAAATCGGCTAAAAAGCCCGCGCGCCGCGGTCTTTCGGCAAAGCACAGAAAGTTTGACGTCTTTGACGACGAGGAGGAGGACGACGATTTAAGCGAGAGCAACATTTCCAATCTTGAAATGACCGATTCGACAAGCTTTACCAAGGCAGAGGATACCCTATCGGACACGACCCTTAACGTCCAGAGGAACAAGGTAAGGCCTTTTGCGCGCCCCGTGCCTTCTCACAATCAGATAAAGCCGTTTGACAGATCGAGGGTTTACAAGCCTGCCGAGATTCTTACCGAAGCGGAAGAAGAAGCCGTAAAGCCCGAAAGGGTTGAGCCTATGGAAAGAGCCGAAAGGGCTGAAAACGTCGCAAGTTACACAAGTACCGACAGTTTTGAAAATACGGAGAGCTTCGGAAGTTATGACACCTCCGAAAACGACCTTGACAAGAGCACGGAGTTTGTTCTCTCATCATCCTACTCTCATAAGTCGGGCTCCTCGAACTTTGCGGAAAAGCCCGCCACGGAAAACAGTGACTTTTACGAAAATAAGAACGACGTAAGAAACAACGAAAATTATTCCGACACCTCTTACAAAAACGAGGGCAAGGACTATCGGGACAGCGATTACGATGAATACGGCGAGGAAGAAAAGAGCACGAAAGAGGACGATTTCTCCGATTTTATCTCAAAAGAGGCTCTTGAAAAGATCTCGTCCAAAAAAGAGGAAGAGCTTCCGCTTGAGAAAAAGTCGTTTTTCGGAATACCGAGAAGGAGTGAAGCGCCCGCCGCGTCAAAATACGAGCCGCCCGTACAGAAGACGGAAAAGCCGAAGGTTCAGAAAAGATACGTATTTCCTCCCATTGATTTCCTCAAAAAAGGAAAGGTTGACGAGGATAGCGACGCCATAAGGGAAGAACTCCAGGAAAATGCGAGAATAATAGTCGAAACGCTCAACAATTTCAACACGAGAACGAAGATAGTCGATATAACGAGAGGTCCTACGGTAACGAGGTACGAGCTTATGCCCGAGGCGGGTGTGCGCGTGCGCTCGATTGCCAATCTCGTTGACGATATTGCGCTCAATCTTGCGGCAGAGGGTATAAGAATAGAGTGCCCTATTCCCGGCAAGAGCGCAGTCGGTATCGAGGTGCCGAACAGAATAACGAGCCTCGTTTATCTGCGCGATCTGCTTGAGGACAACAAGTTCAAAATAGCAAAGAGCAAGCTCACCTGCGCGCTCGGTAAGAGCATTTCGGGTGAAAATATCTTCATAGATATAGAAAAGCTCCCTCACCTGCTCGTTGCGGGTGCTACCGGTATGGGTAAATCCGTATGTATAAACTCGCTCCTCGTAAGCTTGCTTTACAAGGCAACGCCCGAGGACGTAAGGCTTATTCTTATCGACCCGAAGCGCGTCGAGCTTTCAAACTACAACGGTATTCCCCACCTTCTCGTCCCCGTCGTGTGCGAGCCGAAGAAATCTCTCGGAACGCTTCAATGGGCGGTTTCCGAAATGGAGAGGCGTTTTGCCGTCATCGAGGAAGCGGGCGTTCGTAACATCATAGAGTACAACGACAAGGTTGATAGCGGTATGAACGCCGAAAAGATGCCGAGGATAGTCATAGTAATAGACGAGCTTGCGGATCTTAAAATGGCGGTGCCCGAGATAGAGGACCACATAATGCGTCTTACGCAAAAGGCGCGTGCCGCGGGTATTCACATAATCATAGGTACACAGCGTCCGTCCGTTGACGTCATAACGGGCGTTATCAAGGCGAATATACCGTCGAGAATTGCGTTCCGCGTTCCCTCACAGGTAGACTCGAGAACGATACTTGACGAAATAGGCGCCGAAAAGCTTGTCAGCCGCGGAGATATGCTTGTAAAGCCCGTCGGTGCTCTTAAACCGATACGCGTTCAGGGTGCGTTTATCACGGCGGACGAAATAGAGTCGATAATAGACTTCTTGAAGGAAAACGCAACCGAAAACTACGACGAGGAAGTAATGCAACAGATAGATTCCAACGCTTCAAAGCTTGCAAAAGCGGAAAAGAAAGCGGACGGAGATATGAGTGACGAGAGCGACGACGACGAGCTTGACCCGAAATTCTACGCCGCGCTCGAGCTTGCAACGGATATGGGCAAAATATCCTCCTCCTTCTTGCAGAGAAAGCTTGGGCTCGGCTTCCAGAGAGCCGCAAGAATTATCGACCAGATGGAGATGGCGGGATATATAGGAGAGGCAAACGGCTCAAAGCCTCGTGACGTTCTTATTACAAAAGAGGATTTTCTCGAGCTCCGAATGAGAAATTCCGATCCGGAGGAATAAATTTCAAATGGGCAAATTTATAGTTATAGACGGTCTTGACGGCTCGGGCAAGGAAACGCAAAGCCTCCTTTTGAAAGAAAAACTGACGCTTCAAGGGAAAAAGGTGAGGCTTCTCTCCTTCCCCGTTTACGAAAGCGACAGTTCTCTGTTCGTCCGTATGTACCTTGACGGAAAGCTCGGTACACACCCCTCGGACACGAATGCCTATACCGCGTCAACGTTCTTTGCGTGTGACAGATATATAAGCTACGCAACCGATTGGAAAAAAGATATACGTGATCCCGACACGGTTGTTATTGCCAACAGATACACCTCGGCAAACGCGGTGCACCAGCTCTCAAAGTTGCCCGAGGACGAGTGGGACGGCTTCCTTGCTTGGCTATGGGACTTTGAGTTTTCAAAGCTTATGCTCCCGAAGCCCGATGCGGTGATATATCTTGAGCTTCCGCCGTCGGTGTCGCTCTCTCTGGTTAAGAAAAGAAGCGAGGAAACGGGCAGAAAAACCGACATACACGAAAACGACACGGAGTATATGAAAAAGTGCTACGATGCCGCCCTGTTCTCCTGTGAGCGCCTTGGCTGGATAAAAATCGGGTGCTCGGAAAACGGCAAAATGCGCACAAGAGAGGATATATCCGAAGAAATATACGAAAAGGTAAAAAAACTCTTATGATTTCCGAAAAAGCCACAAATGAAAAAACGTGCCGTAATTTCGGGTACGCGGAGCTATTTCACGATACCTTCGGGGACTCATATGAGTTTATAGACAAAATAATTTCGGTATCGGACAAGGTATTCGAGCTTAAAAAGGACGAAAAGACGGTATCGGGTGCTTGCACTTTCGTATTTGGCATAAAGTACGGCGGCTCTTTTCTTAAAGGTGCGTATATTTACGGCGCCGCAACGGACAAAGAGCACAGAAATTGCGGGTATTTTAGCAAAATATGCCGTGAAGTGTATGATTTTTACGCTTCAAAGGGCTTTGATTTCCTTATGACCGTGCCCGCCTCAAAGGAGCTTTTCTCCCTCTATGGGCATATGGGCTTTGATACGCGTGCAAACGGCGTTATCTCTCTTTGCTCGGACAAAACCTCGGTAATTTTGCCCGAGGAGTGTGAGTTTTTTGAGTTTGACGGCGATTTTGACCGACTTTATTCGTTGCATCTTGAAAACGATATTTTGATAAAGAGCAAGGAAGTATTTACAGCTTCGGTATCGGAGCTTGGAATAAAATATATAAGGAATAAAAATGATTTCGGCTACGCTCTTTTTGACGGTGGCAAAATGATTTTTGCCTCGCTCTTTGGCACAAGATACGAAAGCGCCGAAAAAGCGTGCTTCCGTTTTATCGGCGAGAAAAAAGCGTTGCCCGATGGCTTGCTTTGCGACGTTGTCTTTGAAATTTGATAAAGCGTAAAACGGCGTGGCTTCTCTTTTCGTTTGCGCCGTTTCCGATTTTGGAAAGGAGTTTTTATGATTTATTTGTTTTTGGCTGACGGATTTGAGGAAATAGAGGCTCTCTCCCCGCTTGACGTTCTTAAAAGGTGCGGCGCTACGGTATGCACCGTGGGAGTTACGGGCAAAACGGTAAAAGGCTCACACGGGGTAGAGGTTATTTGCGATAAGACCGCCTCCGAGCTTGACGAAAAAGACGATTTTGATATGATAATTCTGCCCGGAGGAATGCCGGGTGCTCTCAATCTCGACAAGGACGAAACGGTAGATAAATTCATAGCTCTGGCAAGAGAAAAAGATAAGTTTATATGCGCTATTTGTGCCGCCCCCTTTGTACTCGGAAAGCGCGGAATACTTAAAGGCAAGCGCGCGACTTGCTATCCCGGATTTGAGGATCAGCTCCTCGGTGCAACGCTTGAGAACGCAGGCGTCGTTCGTGACGGCAAGATAATAACGGGCAGGGCGATGGGTAGCGCGCTCGATTTTGCGTTTGAGCTTGCAAAGGCACTTTTCGGCAAGGAAACCGCCGAAAAAGTAAGGAAAGGCATCCTTTATTAAGGTGACGAAATGAACAGTATAAAAAAAGAAAAAGATGAAATAAGGAAGGATTTTCTCGAAAAGAGATATGCGCTCGGCGAGGAGGAAAGAAAACGCCGCAGTGATGCAATTTGTTCTCTTGCCGCCTCTCTTGTCAGCTTCAGACACGCCGACACTATCCTTCTCTACGCTCCCGTAAAGGCGGAGATAGACGTTATTCCGCTTTTTGAGGAAGCAATAAAAAGAGGCAAAAGGGTCGCTTTTCCGAGATGCGACTGTGAAAACCGCACGATGACGTACCACTACGTTTCCTCGATAGATGAGATGAAGCCGTGCGCCTACGGTATTCTCGAGCCGGACGAGAGCGCGCCTATATACGACCCCGAAAACAGCTCCGACGTTGCGGTATGCTACATACCGGGTCTTGCTTTTGATATATACGGCTACCGCCTCGGCTACGGCAAGGGCTACTACGACAAATTTATGCACTCCTTCA
>CAMGRB010000024.1 GCA_946061315.1 uncultured Clostridia bacterium
CTTATGGTAAAGGAGGACGCGGCGGTATATCTTATAATCTTTGCAGTTTATGCTATGCTCTCGCGCAAGCGTTACCGCCAGGGAGGTATCATTTTAGCGTCAAGCGGAGTATGGTTTGCCCTCTCAACGTTTCTTATAGACCGCTTTGGCGACGGAGTTATGTCCGACAGATATTCAAATCTTATATATAACTCAAATGACGGACTGTGGGGTGCCATAAAAACCGCAATACAGAACCCCGCTTATCTTATCTCCCAGCTTTTCTCAACGGACGGCGCGGACCTTTCGTCAAGCAATTTCTTCTTTGATTCTTCAACCTGGGCAAAGGTCGTTTATTTCCTTTTGCTTCTTTTGCCTCTTGCTTTTATCCCGTTTTGCACCAAAAAGATGTCACGCTATCTTTTAATCGCGCCTATCCTTCTTAATTTGCTCACAACGTACCGCTATCAGTACAGCATACTGTTTCAGTACAGTTTCGCAATATCCGCGTTTCTTATCTACGCAATGATACAGAATATACCCGAGATAAAGTCAAAGATAAAACCGTATCTTATATCCTTTGCGGCAGCGTCCTGCTGTATTCTCTATATGGTCACCGTCGTGCCTAAATTGGTCGGATACGTTGCAATATACGAAGACGGCAAGGATATGTACGCCGAGATGGAAGCAACGCTTGACACAATACCGAAGGACGCCTCCGTTTGTGCCTCGTCCGTCCTTATCCCTCATATATCGGACAGAGAAATTCTCTACGACGCAAACCACCACAAAAATAAACCCGACGTCGATTTCGTCGTCCTCGATAACCGCTACAACGTCGAGTCCACCGTCAAAGCGTACGAAAACCACGGCTACGAAATATACTTTGAGTCGGAGTATATACTCATTCTTAAATCCCCGGAGTCGGTATATTAAAATTGCAGGTCGGCACGAATTTGTGCCGACCTGTGTCGTTTTTATAAAAAGTATATGTCTTTAACGTCAAGCGAGCCTTGCCCGTGATACTCGAAAACGAGGGGATATACTCCGTTCTCGATTCTTATCTCGGTATAGGCACTTGTCCACTCTTTTTTATGGGTTATTTTGATTTTTCCGCACACAGTGTCGCCAAAAGAGGTTTTTATAAGCATCTCACCCTCGGGGGCTATATCGCCGCTTCTGTACGAAATGCCGATTTTGCTTACGTTTTCAAAATCGAAATACTTAAAGGCGAAAAACGTGCCGTCCTCTACCGTTTCTATGTATCTTTCGTCGCCTTTGTTCGTAATATTGGGCAGTCTTTCGTTTGTGGCGTCACAATGCGGCATATGACCGTTTGAGAGGTTGCAACAAATAACCGAGGGGTAAGTGCCCATAGCTTTTAGCGGTCCTGCATTCAAACCGCAAGAGGTCATCTCAACCTGTTTTATAGACCCGTCCTGCCCTATTTTAATTTTTTCGGCGCACGCTTGCCTTGAAAACTCGTTCTTGTGCGTCTGGCGGTGATAAAAGATATACCACTCTCCGTTTATATTTTCAATGCTTCCGTGGTTATTGCCCGTGCGGTTTACTCTGTCTTCTTCCTGTCTTTTGTTAAAGCCTATATCGCCGTTTGATATGATAACTCCGCCGTACTTGAAATCTCTGTCGGGATAGTCGCTTGTTGCGTACGCAAGCTCGTGCCCTCTGCGTGTGGAGTAAATAAAATAGTACCGCTCACCTATTTTTCTCATTGAGCTTGCCTCAAAAAACTCGTGCCCCGCAAAATCGCTCGTTTTGTACGGTAGCTTCAATATGTGCTTCGGCTTTGTCTTTACCGTCATCATATCGTCGCAAAGCTCAACGCAAACGGCACCCATAGAACCTATTGCTCCGCCCTCGCAGTTTACAACTTCTTCCCTCGTTTTGCGCAAAAGAAGCATCGTTCTGTTGACGGCTTCCTCGTAGTTCAGTTTCTCGTCCTCGAAAAAGTCCCACCATTGACCGTAGTAGAGCCTTATAGTTCCGTTGTCGTTTATAAGCCCCGGGTCAAAGACCATAAAATCGTGCAATACCGAGCCGTCGGGGTTTTTAACGTACCCCAAAAACTCGAATTTGCCCGAGGGAGTGTCGCAAACGGCAACGCTTATGGCGTAACTGCAATCGGGGAAAATGTTTGAGAGCGAATAATATAAATAGTATTTTCCGTCGTTGCCCCTTACCACGTCGGGGGCAAACATATAGGGATATTTGTCGTAAAGAGGGTCCTGTTTTGCCCTGTATATAACGCCCTCGTATCGCCAGCTTTTAAGGTCGTCAACGGGTGCGGAGTACGTAACGTAGTCAAGGTTGCAGAAGCGGTCCGAGCCCTCGCTCTCGTGCGAGCCGTAAATATATACCCTGTCCCCGAAAACGTGCGGCTCCCCGTCGGGAATACACTCATAAAGCGGCAAATACGGATTGAAAACCTGTTTCATAATATCTCCAAAGATTGATTTAATGTTTATAGGTATATTCTATCATAACAAATGAGAAGTTTCAATACCGCGCCGAATTTTTCTATACGTTACACTCCTCTTTTTAACGGTTTTGATGCTTTGTAAAATCATAAAAAACTTGACTGACGACTTGCCGTATGATACAATTATCTTATCAGATACAACAGAGAGGTATAAAAATTATGGTTGACGCATATTATCGTGACTTTTTACACCGTGTGGAGCTTAATTTCGGGAAGCTTTCAAGCGATACGTATTCGGGCGAAAAGGTTTTCAGAGAATCCGAATATGCCTGGGAGGGCGACTGGGAAGGTCGGGCGCTTCTGGCGTTCGTATGTCTTAAACGGCTGACGGGCAAAGAAGTTCCCGCATTGAATTATGAACTTTCTCATCTGAAAGAAAAGACGAACGAATACGGATATTTCGGAAAGGCTGCAGACGGCAACACCGTTTCCGAGCAGCTCCTATCGGGCAACGGCTGGTATTTACGCGGGCTTTGCGAATATTATCACGACACTAAAAGCGAGGAAATTCTTTCTCTTATAAAAAGCATTGTCGAAAATCTGTATCTGCGATGCGATGCGTTGTACGACAGATACCCGGATGAGAGCAGGGCGGATGAAGGAGGAGCCAGCGGCTCGCTTTCTCAAAGCGTTGACGGTTGGATTTTATCCACGGATATAGGTTGCGCCTATATTGCGCTTGACGGTCTTACGGCAGCGTACCGCATATTAAAGAGCGAAAGGCTAAAAACCTTTATCGACAAGCAAATTATGCGCTTTCTGGCTTTGGATAAATTAAAATGCCGAGTGCAGACTCACGCTACTCTGACAGCTTGTCGTGCGATAATCAGAATGTACATAATTACCCATGATAAGTCCTATCTTGAAAAAGGAAAGAGCCTTTTCGATTTCTATACCGCTTACGGTATGACGCTTACTTACGAAAATTTCAACTGGTTTGAAAGAAAAGACACGTGGACGGAGCCGTGTGCCGTAGTTGACAGTCTTATCTGCGCACTCTATTTATACCGTGAACTGAACGATAAGAGCTACCTTACTCTTGCAAGAAAAATTTATTTTAACGGTATCAATTTAGGACAGCGCTCAAGCGGCGGTGCGGGAACAAATTCCTGCGTTACGGTTGATAATCCCGTTTTCAAGTCCGATATATTCGAGGCGTATTGGTGTTGCTCCATGCGTTTATCGGAGGGGCTTTATCAGGCTTCTCTCTTCTCCGAGGATTTGTTTTCGGAATCGGACGATGAAAAACCGACGGTTCGCGACGAATACGGACGCATTTTCCGCGGCGAGCATCTTTTATGCTCGGTAAATGGCGGCGAGCTTACCTTTTTACCGAAAATTTATAATTATTCGCCCGAAGAATTAGGCCGCTTAAGAATAAAAATACTGTTTTAACAAACTGCCAAAAGAAAACCTCCTCGTTAAAACCGAGGAGGTTTTTATATGCCCCTTAAAGCACGTGAAATGTTTTGCTTTTGAAAATGTGAAATAATGCTGTTGCATTGTGAAATATTCGTCTGTCGCCGAATGTGAAATGAAATAAATCCACTCACGCCCGCAGGCATTTCACACGCCGCAGGCGTATTTCACGCACGAAGTGCATTTCACAAATCCCGCAAGGGATTTATTTCGTTGTGCCGCACTTCGTAATGAAGTGCGGCACAAGCGGGGCACGCTATTATTTGTACTTGTTCAATACTTCTACATAAGCAGGATTTTTTAATAGTTCCGCGCGTCTGCCTCTCGTAGCGTCAGAGCGATAATTGAGAATCCATTCAAGAAGATTATTTCGTGCTTCTGAAGAATAGCTGTCAAACGAACAATACAACGGCTCATTTTTAGCTTTGAGTTCTTCAAGTTTTTTCGTTGCGTACAGATTTTTATCCATAACCGCAATTACTTGATCGTCTGTTCCGCCACGGTAGCAAAGATCGTTTTCCATTCTTCCGAGGAAGGACCTTGCAAGCATAATGAAGAAAGCTTCTTTGGTTTCTCCAAATGCATTCAACATCAGGTTGCCGTATTGCAAAGCACGCTCTGTCTTTTCCTCCATAGAAAGCGAAGGATTGAAGAATACGGTTCTTCCGAGTTTGTCTGCCGCAAAATCGACAAGCTCATACATATTCTTTTGAACATGGAAGTAGTATTCGCTCGTATTTTTTGCAAACAACTGCTCGGTCTTTTGCTCACCTGTTGTGTACCAGTCGCTAAACTTGGTTTTGTAAATTTCCAATGCTTCTTTCGTCTTTCCTTCTGCGTGAAGAATTTTTGCACGCATATTCCATGCGTTAAGACGCAGAGTTTCTTCCATACATCCTTCAAGTATTTTTTCACAGATTGCAAGGAATTCATCTTTATGCGCAATCAGCACGGCGGGGTCGTTGTCAGCCATGTCGCCGCCGATGTTCCACATATAGTAGTGCATAATCCAGTAATCGTTTGGATAATCGTGATATGCTTTGACGATGATTTCTCGCGCCTTCTTATAATCACTTTTCCAATACTTTCTGTAAAGTGCAATAACATCGTCAATCTCTGCTTGAATCTTGTCTTTATCATAACCCATAAGTTCGTCAAGAGTTACTCCGAAATAGTAAGCCAGCGGCTGCAAGAGTGTAATGTCGGGATAAGTTTCGCCACGCTCCCATTTGCTGACCGCCGCACAGGTGACGTTCATAGCCACCGAAAGCTGCTCTTGCGTGATGTTCTTTGCGGTACGCAAACGCTTGATATTTGTACCTATAGTAATTTTCATAATTATACCTCCACTAAAAGTAAAGTAAGCCGACGTCTGCTTCTGTTTATATTGTAGCATAAAAACCGGCGCAGTAAAGGTATTGTCAGGAAATATTAAATTAACTCAAAGTTGAAAAAAGATAGTAGTGATTTATATAATAGAGAAAATTTTTCTGATTCCCGGCATTCGCCTGTAAAGCAAGCGCTAAATAAAACGGCGGGAGCGATTAAGAGCCTTCTCCCACAGGAGAAGGCTTTTCGGCGGGAGCAAACCCCGCCATACTTCTCCCCTTTTCACTCTTACCTATTGTTTTCCTGCCCCGCCTCCGCCGTGTCATCCTCGAGTGGAGCGTTAGCGTAACGAAGGATCTGGCGGACAAGTAAAATCACACTATTGCTCCTGATCCTACGTGAACCCCCAAAACTCGCAAGCTCATTTCGGAGAACCCCTACCTTCGCTTCATATACATTCCGCTCAAGGATGACGGGAGCAGGGGAAAGCCTCCATCGCGTAGGGGTTCCCCGAAGCGAAGTATGAGCTTTGGGGGTTCGCGTACAGAGGGAGGTGGCACGGCTTGCCGTGACGGAAGGAGTTCTGCCGTTTGTTTTGGAAAAGTAAGACCATATTGCACGGCACTCCTCCACCTGCTACGCAGGAGCCCCCTCCGCAGGGAGCCTTTCGGCGGGACGGTCAAGACCGTCCCATACATTTCGGGAAACCCCTACCGTAAAATCGGACAAAAATGCGAACTCGATTCGTGCAAGCACGAAAATGGTTCTCATAAGCCCCACAAGACAACAAAAAAAGACACGGTGTGTCTTTTTTGTTGGTGAAGCAATTATTTTTTTGATGCAGGGTACTGATTTATGAGCGCATTTTGTGCGAGTTTTCTTATTTTTTTAAGGGTTTTTATGCTATGAGGATAATCCGTAAAGGTTTTTTTGAAGCCGTTTTCAAGAAGGATTTTTTCAGCCCCTTCCCTTCCTATTTTCCTCTCGAGGCATTCAAAAAGCTTGTAGTCCTGTATTCCGTCGTAAAAGTTTTCATAACGGACCGAATCAATGGCGCCGTTTTTGCCGGGATAAACACAGAATGCATCTCCGCTTTGCAAGCCTCCGCCACAATCCGTAATCAAATATGGGTCAACGGCTTCGTCGGAAAGAACGGAATTATAGAAATTATAGCCCCAATGCAAAAAGCCCTTAACATCGTTTAAGTACATTTGCATACCAAGCACTCTTATCCTTTCTCCCGGCATTGACATATATCTGTTTGACAGATACGAGCCTGATTCTGTACAGCAATAATAAGCCCATAAATCTGGAGTTTTATTATCGAGAAAGGCTTGAATATGAGCAGTTGACGATATGGCGTTGTCAACAAGCCCCTGCTTGTAAAATTCATAATGGCTGAGTGCATCCATCACGATAGCGTCGGGAGCATATTTTCTGAATAGATTCCTTGCGCCCTTATAGCTTTCAAGGCATTGCTCGTTTGGTTCATCGGAAATATGGAAGCGACAGCTTTGATAAAGCTGTTCTTTTTTAAGAGTTTCTATAAGTTCGGGTAAAAACGCCCCCAAAAACTCCTCATATTCCCGTCCGGTTGCGCAAGTTTCCCAGCCGAAAATCCGCTTTGTCCGTCCATTAACCTTGCCCATTATTTTAGGCGCGGATTTAGCCCCCCATTGAGTAAACAGATGGCTCATCTCAAAGTATTTGATTCCAAGCTCTCTAACCTTTTTCATAAAGGAAATAAGGCGGTCGAAATTAAACGCATATCCGTTTTCGGTCTTTGTCACGTCAACTAACTGTACCGTCAGTCTTTCCCCTCCGCACCGTGTGTCAAGCGGTGGCGTGAACATGGGAATAAGAAGCATATTCATTCCGTGTCTTACGGCACAGGCTATAAAGTCGTACATTATTTTATTGTATTCGGGCGAAAATACCTTCAAATTATAATACTGTGCAAGGCAATCATAATGGAACCAATTTGTGTATATAAGACTGCTCTCGCCCAGATAAAAATCAAGCACGGTTACCTTATATTCCGCCTTGCCGATAACGCATCCGTTTTGCTCAAGGGAAATTTCTATCGGGTACTCGCCTGGGGTCAGCTCTCCCTTTACCGTAAACCATATGCTGTTGTATAAGCCCTGCCTCGATACCGGCTTGCGCTTTTTACACGGACGCAAAACGTCAGGGCATAAAAAAGGCTTTTTAGTTAAATAATAATCGTCGCCCTCGCCCAAAACGGGAGTAGTGCAAGGAACGTATTCCACCTGTCTGTAGGTTATATATTTCTTTATCGGACTTTTTATCTTTACCTCTATTTCCTTTTGAAGCATATCTGTTTTATATGCCACCTGAAAGGACAAGGTTTCATCCCTTGCCATCGTGTTTTCCTTTTCAAACATTCCTGGCTTTTTATCTGTCAGTACCTTTTCCTCGGCACATACCGTATAAATTTCGTTCATTTCGTCCCCTCCGTGAAAAGCTCCGTATTGAGCCTTACTTACCTGAACCTTACCTTTTAATTAGATAAAAATTCCGCATTGAAATCAAGTGGTATTCTTAAAGCAGGTATAAAAGCACAACTTTTCTTTTACGATAAAGCGGCGGGAGCAAGCCACCCGCCCTACGAAAAACCGTTACCTTTTTACAAACTGACCGTCGGGGACGCCGGTCCCTACGAAAAACCGTTACCTTTTCACATTCGGGTCGTCGAGGGCGCCGACCCCTGCCTTTGATTCCCGTACTCAATATAAGGTGTCACAAACAAAAAGAGGACACGGTGTGTCCTCTTTTTGTTTGTGGTGACCCGTACGAGAATAGGTCTCGCCTGCGGGCTCGGTCCGTCCGCGGATCTGACAGTCCCCCGGACTGTCATTCAACACCGCTCCCACTTCGATTCTCGTACTCAATATAAGGTATCACAATCAAAAGGCACTCCATCCGGAGTGCCTTTTGATTGTGGTGACCCGTACGAGAATCGAACTCATGATTCCACCTTGAGAGGGTGGCGTCTTAACCGCTTGACCAACGGGCCTTATTAAGTGCTTTTACATTGTATCATAACTTTGGCGCTTTTGCAAGTGTTTTTTTCATTTTTTTTATTTTTTTGCAATTTGCATTTTCAAGCGGGTTGCAAAGCGGCTTTATTCTTACCTTTTTGGGCTTTTGGTTGCGGAATTTTTCCTTTTTTGTATTGACTTTTTAAAAAACCTGTGATAAAATGTCTTAAACGCTATGACGAAAAGGAGTAGCCCTGCGAACAGACCTCAAAGAGAGCCGCTTTTGGTGCGATGCGGTAGGTGACGCTTGGTGAAGTAGTTTCCGAGCGGGGACGGCGAAATTAAGTAGCCGCCGACGGTTTTCCTCCGTTATGGGATTTGAGTGCGCTTTTTGCGAATTCAGGTGGTACCGCGTATTTTTTGCGTCCTGACTTTTTGTCGGGACGCTTTTATTATTTTAAGGAGATTTTATGAAAGAACTTGCTAAAACCTATTCTCCTGCCGATTTTGAGGAGAAGATTTACTCTAATTGGTGTGAAAAGGGTTATTTCACGCCGAAGATTGACAAGTCAAGGCCGCATTATTCCATAGTTATTCCGCCCCCGAACATAACGGGGCAGCTTCATATGGGACACGCGCTTGACAATACTTTACAAGATATTCTTATAAGATACAAGCGTATGTGCGGTTATTGCACCCTTTGGGTACCGGGCACGGACCATGCCTCGATTGCCACCGAGGCAAAGATAGTTGAGGCTATGCGCAAAGAGGGGCTTACCAAGGACGACGTCGGGCGTGACGGCTTTTTGAAGCGCGCGTGGGCGTGGAAGGAGCAATACGGCGGAAGAATTATTTCCCAGCTTAAAAAGCTCGGCTCCTCATGCGACTGGACAAGGGAGCGTTTCACTATGGACGAGGGTTGCTCCGACGCCGTAAAAGAGGTTTTCGTCCGTCTTTACAACAATGGGCTTATATACCGTGGAGAGAGGATCATAAACTGGTGCCCGCATTGCCTTACCTCCATATCCGACGCAGAGGTTGAATACGAGGAACAAGACGGCCATTTCTGGCACATAAAATATCCTTTCAAGGACGGGAGCGGCTACCTCGAATTTGCCACGACAAGACCCGAAACGATGCTCGGAGATACCGCCGTTGCGGTAAACCCGAAGGACGAAAGATACAAGGATATTGTCGGCAAAACTCTTATAGTTCCGCTTGTCAACCGTGAAATTCCCGTCGTTGCCGACGAGTACGTCGAGATGGATTTCGGAACGGGCGTTGTTAAGATAACTCCCGCGCACGACCCGAACGACTTCGAGGTCGGTAAACGCCACAATCTGCCCGTTATCAACGTTATGACCCCCGACGCCAAAATAACCGACGACTACCCGAAATACGCAGGTATGGACAGGTACGAGGCAAGAAAAGCGATAGTTAAGGACTTAAAAGAGCAAGGCTATCTCATAAAAGTTGAGGACTACCGCCACAACGTAGGCACCTGCTACCGTTGCGGAACTACGGTTGAGCCGAGGGTTTCTTTGCAATGGTTCGTCAAAATGGAGCCGCTTGCAAAGCCCGCTATCGAGGCGGTACGAAACGGCGATATAAAATTCGTCCCCGAAAGATTTGACAAAAACTATTTTCATTGGATGGAAAATATCCGTGACTGGTGTATTTCCCGTCAGCTCTGGTGGGGACACAGAATACCCGCATTTTACTGCGACGACTGCGGCGAGATTACCGTAAGCAAGGACGCCGAGGTATTCTGCCCGAAGTGCGGCAAAAAAATGAGGCAAGACCCCGACACGCTCGACACCTGGTTCTCCTCTGCCCTCTGGCCCTTCTCGACTCTGGGTTGGCCAAAGAAAACCGAGGACCTTGATTATTTCTATCCGACAAACACGCTTGTTACCGGCTACGATATTATAACGTTCTGGGTTTCGAGAATGATATTCTCGGGTCTTGAATATATGGGTAAAAAGCCGTTTGATACCGTTCTTATTCATGGTCTTGTACGTGATTCTCTCGGCAGAAAGATGTCAAAATCTCTGGGTAACGGTATAGACCCACTTCTCATAATAGACAAATACGGTGCGGACGCTTTGCGTTTTGCGCTTGCAACGGGAAATTCGCCCGGAAACGATATGCGCTTCTCCGACGAGAAGATAGAGGCGGCAAGGAATTTTGCAAACAAGCTCTGGAACGCCGCAAGGTTCGTTATGATGCACCTCGATATAGAAAAGGTCGAGCTGCCCGAGGAATCGGAGCTTGCAATTCAAGACAAGTGGATCTTACAAAAGCTCAACGAACTGATAAAGAGCGTTCGCTCCTCGCTTGACTCATACGAGATAGGTATTGCCCTCTCCGAAATTTACGATTTCGTATGGGATATATTCTGCGACTGGTATATCGAGCTTTCAAAAACGACCCTTTCGGAAAAAGGCACGAAGGCAAATCTCGTTTCACAAAACGTAATAACCTACGTTCTTGAAAATATCTTAAAGCTTCTCCACCCGTTTATGCCGTTTATAACCGAGGAGATATACCTCTCGTTACCTCATTTTGAATCCTCCGAGAGCATAATGATCTCGACCTATCCCGAATTTGATATCACCCTTGATTTTTCGGGCGAGTGCGAGATAATGGAAAGAGTTATAGACACTATAAAGGCGGTACGCGTAAGGAGAACGGAGATGAACGTACCTCCGTCAAGAAAAGCGAAGATATTTATAGTCACCTCTTATCCCGATTCGTTCAACGACTCCACCTTTGATTTCTTCAAGAGGCTCGCTTCCGCATCGGAGGCACAGGTCGTTTCCGAGTACACGGGGGCAAACGCCGTACAGATAATCACCCACGCCGCAACCGTTTATATTCCGATGGCGGAGATTGTCGATATCGAAAAGGAAAAAGCCCGCTTAAACGGCGAGCTTGAAAAGGTAAATTCCGAGATTTTGCGCATAGAGAAAAAGCTTGCAAACGAGGAATTTGTAAAAAAAGCCCCTGCCGCCGTAGTAGAGGGCGAAAAGGCAAAGCTCTTTAAGTACGAGAGCACCAAAAAAGGCATCCTCGACGCAATAAACTCGCTTTAACCCAATAAAAAATCACGGTTCTTAAAACAAACCCCGTCGGCTCTTTCATCCGACGGGGTTATTTATCATATATTTAGCACAAAACTTTTTAAGCGCACTTATTTAAGGCTCCCTTGTGTAAAGGGAGAGGTCGCAACAGCCAGCCGCCCTTTGGCGATTTCCAGCCATTCGAGAAGATAATC
>CAMGRB010000025.1 GCA_946061315.1 uncultured Clostridia bacterium
GGCAACGTCGTCGGGCGGATATTCGCCCTCTTTCATTATCGTCAGATGCGCTTTATGTATAATAGTATGTTCCGTCAAATGTTATCGTTCCGTTCATATCCGGAGCACCGAGATTTAACTCTACGTACTTCCCGCTGTTTTTCGATTGCGGACCCAAATAAAAGAAATTATCTGCTACTTTTGTAGAGGATGTGCCTATCGTCACTTTGGCATTGACCCCGTCATCGGGAACTATTGTGAGAATGCCTCCTTGTATAAAAACGGAAGCCTTGTCGCCGTATTTACTGACGGTCTCCTTGGTTGTTGGAGCTTCGACGGTATCTCCTACAAGGACGAGCTTTACCTCGTGAAGCTCGGTTGCGATATAGTCAACGTCCAAAAGATAGCCTTGACTTTTCGCATACTTTACTGCTCCTGCTATCGAGGCAAAAGGCGTTTCCTTTGTTGAGCCGTCGTTTGAGTCGCTTCCGTTTGCTCCGCCTACATAGTAAACGTGGGTCGTGACGGTTACGCCCGCCGGTCTGTCGGCTACGTACTCCGTACTGCTGTA
Source organism: uncultured Clostridia bacterium (assembly GCA_946061315.1). Taxonomy (GTDB): domain Bacteria; phylum Bacillota; class Clostridia; order Oscillospirales; family CAG-272; genus RGIG2000. The sequence goes on from CAMGRB010000025.1 coordinate 551, forward strand.
GGTGTACGTTCTTCCCGTTGCGTAGCTTTCGGGGCTTGCAGATACGCATATTACGGACATTGCGCACATAAGCACCGCAAAAACAAGCACAAGGACTTTTTTGAATGTATTCTTCTCCATCTGTTTAACTCCTTTTCGGTTAAATCTGTGTTGATTTTGGAAAAATCCAAAGATACATAATATTATATACTCGCGCGTTTATTTTGTCAATACGCGCAAAAGAGCGCCATAACCCCTTGTTTTTTGTATATTATATACAATTTTTATAAATTGCTTCCATAAATGAAAAACCGCCGAGAATCCATATGGCATAGGAATTTACGGAAGTTTTATAAGACGTGAGCTTTTATTTTCTTTTGGCTTGATTTTTATACATTTTTCACAAATTGTAAACTTTTTGTGAATTTGTTTTTTTGTCACGCTTTGCGGGCAAAATATTGTTCTTTCTTCGATACGAAACGGTCGGCAAACAAGACAATAGGTAGGGCGGGGGCTTGCTCCCGCCGAAAAGCCTCCCTCTGGGAGGGAGGTGGCACGGCTTGCCGTGACGGAAGGAGTAACGTCCAAAATAAAACTTTCCTTTTCAATCTTCAATAGAAGTAAGACAACATTGGCAGCACTCCTTCAGTCAGCTGACGCTGACAGCTCCCTCGGAGATGGAGCCTTCCCTGCCTTGCTCACGCCGTTTTGTTTTACCGTTCATGTAAAAAGCGGGACGGCGGGGACCGTCCCCTACGGGTAAGATTTGATTGCAAACGGGTAGTCGAGGACGCCGGTCCACATGATGTGACACCCCAAAAAGCCTCCCTTGTGTAAAGGGAGGTGGCATTTTCGTGAGAAAATGACGAAGGGATTGTTGTTAAACGAAGGATTTTTAGGAGTTTTGTCGTAGGGCGGGTGGCTTGCTCCCGCCGAAAAAATCTTTTCGCTCCTTGCCGGAGTGAAATTTCATAGGCTTTTGTCCTTGCGGTGAAACGGACATTTTTCACCCAGGCATTGTTTGTTGAGCGAGGAAAATTCACACACAATATCCTCTGACTCCATGGCTGTTCCGTACTTGCCGTTTGCAAACCTTACCGCATGGGAAAGCGATAAAAAGGCGTTGCGCTTACAGCATCTCGCTCCTCCTATTTTGCTCATTTCGGCAAGGACGCCCGAGGTATATTCCATATTGTCTTTATAATATTCGTCGGTGCTTAACGGTTGTGTGCCGTGAATTATCGAAAGCGATGCCCCGACAGAAGCGACGGAGCCGCAAACTCCCCAATATGCGCACATGGCACCGGGCATTTTTACCGTTCTCTTTTCAAGCTCGTCAAGGCAGTACGAAAGGTCTATATCTCCTCCCGCGTTTTTGTAAGCGACAAGAAAAGACGCACCGTCAAGAAAATGGTGCTCCGGTCCGTGTATGGATATGGGGTCTTTATGCATCATTTTTCTCACGATTTCAATGGGGTTTTTCGAGTTGATTTTTACAATTTCGTTCTTTATAAAATCGTACTTATCTTTCAGCGAGTATTCCATTATTACTCCTTTTCAAAACGCTTTTTCAATACTACGTAATGATTTTTGTTCGACTTATCGCCGCCGTTGTCGGGAAAAAGACAATACGGCAAGCTGTCGGTATTTCTATGTTTTGTAACACAGTCACAGCACCTGCCGTGGTTTTTGCAGCTCACCTTTGGACAGCTACATTCCTTAACGTTCGGACATTGCATTTTCAAACCTCTTTATTTTCGTAGCGAAATTTTATGGCATAATCTTAAAAATGCGACACTTGCGCCGCCTTTTTTGATTTCGTCCCATATAATTTTATCACACCTTGCCCGCCGTGTCAATCGCTTGTTACCTTCAATATGCAAGGTCTTTTTATTGACATACGGTATTCGTTGTGTTATAATTTTTTTATCAACCGCGATATTCTTGTACGTAAGGAGTTTTTTATGCGTAAGGTTTGCATTTCAAAGGATTGGTATCTTTCTTCACCCGGCACAGGAGGCAAAATTAAGATCGATCTGCCAAACGACTACAGCGTTTCCCGGCCGCGCGACCCGAATGCACCGGGCTACGCCGCAAACGGTTTTTTTGTCGGCGGCGTTGGCTATTATACCAAGTATTTTACCCCCGAGGCAAATAAGCATCACATTCTGAACGTTGACGGTGCTTATGCCTGCGCGGAGTACACGCTCAACGATATGCGCATTGCCAAGCACCCGCACGGCTACACACCCTGCCTTATCGATCTGACCGACTGTCTGCGCCCCGGTATTACAAACAAGTTAGAGATTACTACAAACGATATGCAGCCCTCTACCCGCTGGTATTCGGGCGCGGGCATCTATCGCGACGTGTTTATGTGGACGGGGGGCGAGGTGCGCGTAGAGCCGTGGGATGCCTTTATTACCACCCCCGCCGTCAGTAAAGCAAGCGCAAAGGTAAAAGTGGAATACACACTCTCGTCCGACCGAGATACCACCGTCACCCTGCGAGCAAATATCTGCGACGATAGCGGCAAGTCCGTTGCAAAGAAAGACGTTACTCTTGACGTGGCAAAAGGTAAAAATCCGCTTGAGGTTATACTGACCGTTAAAGAGCCGCACCTTTGGGATATGGACGACCCCTATCTTTACACGCTCTTTACCTCTATTGAGGAAAACGGCGAGCTTTTGGACGAGTGCGAAAATACGTTTGGCATCCGCACCGTCACGGTGGATACCGAAAACGGTTTTCGCCTCAACGGTAAAACGCGCAAGCTGCGCGGCGGCTGTATTCACCACGACCACGGCGTGCTCGGCGCCGCCTGTTACCCTGCGGCAGAGGAAAGAAAACTGCGTCTTTTGAAGGAGGCGGGCTTTAACGCTTTGCGCATAGCGCACAATCCGCCATCTCTTGCTCTCCTCGAGCTTTGTGACCGCATGGGCATCATCGTTATGGATGAGGCATTTGATATGTGGAACTGCCCGAAAAATCCGCAGGATTATCACCTTTTCTTTGAAGAGTGGTGGGTAAAAGATATTGAATGTATGGTAAAGCGTGACCGCAACCATCCCTGCGTATTTACGTATTCAATCGGCAACGAAATTTCCGAGCGCGACGGCAGATCCGACGGTATTGGCTGGGCAAAGAAGCTGGTGGCTGAAATACGCCGCTATGACAACACCCGCTTTGTCACCTCGGGCATTAACAACCCGTATACGTATAAGAACGATTCCGACCCCGCCGATTACACCGAAGATTATTTTAAGCGCTACCCGAATAATCAATGGGAAAAGCGTACCGAGGCATACATGGCAGAGCTTGACGTTGTCGGCTATAACTATATGTACGGCTCGTACGAGAGCGACCATAAACTCTACCCCGACCGTGTGATATGGGGATCGGAAACGCACGTGCTCAATTTCTTTGACTCCTGGCACGAGGTAAGCCGCTTGCCGTACGTTATCGGCGATTTTACCTGGACAGCCTATGACAATCTCGGTGAGGCAGGCACAGGACGCTTCTCTTGGGCAAGAGATGGGCATATACCCGGCATTTCACTTGCCGAATGGCCATGGCGCACCTGCTATCAGGGCGACCTCGATCTGTGTGGCTTCCGCCGTCCGCAGTCCTACTTCCGCGAGGCTATCTGGCTCGGCAATACAGAGCCGCGCATCTTTACCACCCACCCCGAGCACGTAGGCGAGGGCTTCTCCGGTACAGGCTGGCATTTTTACGACGTGCACGATACCTGGACGTTTGACGATAAGTATCTCGGCAAGCCCGTCAAGGCAGAGGTCTATACCGACGCGGAAAAAATCGAATGGATACTAAACGGCAAGAGCCTCGGCTTCACCGTGCCCGAAAAGGCGATTGCCTCTATCGAGGTGCCATATGAAAAGGGTGAGATAACGGCTGTGGCGTATAAAAACGGCGAAGAATGTGGGCGCTCCTCGCTCCATACCGTCGGCAAGCCGACAGCTCTGCGCCTGACGCCCGAGAAAAAGACGCTCACCGCAGATAACCGCGACCTGTGTTATATTCAGGTTGAAATCATAGACGAAAACGGCGACCGCGTTACCGAAGCACAGCATGAACTAACCTGTCTTGTAGACGGCGGTCAGCTCATCGGCATCTTCAGCGGCGACCCGAAGAATGAAGATCAGTACACCTCACCGCGTTGCCACGCATTTGAAGGCCGCGCTCTTATCGTTATTCGTGCAAGCAAGCCGGGCAACGTGTCCGTTACCGTTGAAAGCAACACCCTTCGCCCTGCCACCGCCACCGTAACGTCAAAATAAAAAACACCAAACCGCGTCCCAACCGAAAGAGCATACCTCCAATGGCGCACTTTACCCACCAACGAGGAGGTAAAAATAAAATCGAGCATAATCTTTTTTGATTGTGCTCGATTTTTATTTAGAGTGAAATATTTTGCTTTGCAAAATGTGAAATAATGCTGTCGCATTGTGAAATATTCGTCTGTCGCCGAATGTGAAATGAAATAAATCCACTCACGCCCGCAGGCATTTCACACGCCGTAGGCGTATTTCACGCACGAAGAGCATTTCACAAATCCCGCAAGGGATTTATTTCGTTGTGCCGCACTCCGTAACGAAGTGCGGCACAAGGGTGGCTCTTTTTTTAAGCTGTGATGTTGTGACTAAACTTAAATCAACGCGAAGCTCGATATAAAACCGCGTTCCTACGTTTACGTTTTATCCGCGCCTATTGATTTTTTAGCCGTTCTTCTTGATAGTTCCGTCTGTGCAAACGATGGTATAATCACCTGTGCGCGAATTCCAATCGGTGCCTTTACTAATATCGTTCCATTGTTGCATTGTACCGTTGTAAGTTATGCTTGTAAGATTGCTGCAACCGGAAAATGCGGAATCACCGATAGAGGTTACGCTATTAGGAATTACGATGCTTGTCAAACCGGTGCAGTAGTAAAATGCGTGATCACCGATAGAGGTTATGCTACCCGGAATTTCGATGCTTGTCAAACCGCTGCAGCCGTAAAATGCGTAATCACCGATAGAGGTTACGCTATTAGGAATTTCGATGCTTGTCAGACCGCTGCAACTGGAAAATGCGTAATCACCGATAGAGGTTACGCTACCGGGAATTTCGATGCTTGTCAGACCGCTGCAGCCCGAAAAGGCATCATTGCCAATAGATTCTACGCTACCTGGAATTTCGATGCTTGTCAGACCGCTGCAGCCGGAAAATGCGGAATCACCGATAGAGGTTACACCATCAGGAATAACAAATGAAGCATCTGTTTTGCCGCGAGCATATATTATCAGCGTTTTCCCGTCTTTGCTGTACAGATTGCCGTCTATCGATTTATAATTTTCGTTGTTTTCATCAACAGATATGCTTATCAAAGCGGTGCAATTGCCAAATGCGGAATTGCCAATACTCGTTACTCCGTTACCTATTGTCACACTTGTCAAACCGATGCAGCCCGAAAATGCATAACTGCCGATAGAGGTTACGCTACCCGGAATTTCGATACTTGTCAAACCGATGCAGTGGTCAAATGCCATGTCGCCAATGCTCGTCACACCGTTGCCTATTGTCAAGCTTGTAAGACCTATACATTGCGAAAATGCATAAATGCCGATAGAGGTTACGCTACCCGGAATGTCGATGCTTGTCAAACCGCTGCAGTTGTAAAATGCCATGTCGCCAATGCTCGTCGCACCGTTGCCTATTGTCACACTTGTCAAACCGGTGCAGTTGTAAAATGCCTTGTAGCCAATGCTCGTCACACCGTTGCCTATTGTCACACTTGTCAAACCGGTGCAGCCCGAAAAGGCATCCCTGCCAATAGATTCTACGCTACCCGGAATTTCGATACTTGTCAAACCGCTGCAGTCGTCAAATGCGCCTTCGCCGATAGAGGTTACGCTATCGGGAATTTCGACGCTTGTCAGACTAGTGCAACCGGAGAACGCGGAATTGCCAATACTCGTTACTCCGTTACCTATTACCACACTTGTCAAGCCTCTACAGTACGTAAAGGCACACACGCCTATGTAAGTTACGCTATCCGGAATTTCGATGCTTGTGAGACCGTAGCAGCCTCTGAATGCGTAATCGCCGATGCTCTTTACGCTGTTGCCTATTATCACGCTTGTCAGACTAGTGCAATCGGAGAACGCGGCATTGCCAATACTCGTTACGCTGTTGCCTATTATCACGCTTGTCAGACTAGTGCAACCGGAGAACGCGGAACTGCCAATACTCGTTACGCTGTCGGGTAAAATTACTGTTTTGACATGACTTGGTATATTCAATCGTTCTACTGCTTCAACTGGTTTGCCGTTGTAAGTTGGTCTGATAAAGATTACATCGGAGTCACAACCGTTGATACCCGTTACGCTATAGTAAGCTCCGTTGGAGGATAATTGATAGTTCATATCCGTATAAGGTAAACCGCATACAGTACATCCGTCATCTCCGTACACGTGAGGCTTCTGACCGATTTCGTCACATCTGGAACACTTTTTATTATAATAACACAACTCGTCGCCAAAATCGTGACCGAGAGATGGAACATCTTCTTTTAACTGCCCGTCACATCTGGAACATTCTTTATGTCTTGCGCCTGCAATAAGACAAGTCGGCTCAATATCGTAAATCCAGTCGCCAAAGTCGTGCCCGAGTTTTTCCACCACTCTGTCCTCTGCCTTTTGGCATACCGTACAAGTACGTCTTTCTCTGCCGTCCTCAAGGCAGTTATATTCTTTACGTACCATCCACTCGCCAAACTCGTGACCGACAGGGTCGATATTTCTTGTGCTTATATCACCGCACTTTTCACACTTCTTCTGCGCGTATCCGTATCTTGCGCAATCCGGCTCCTCGATCACTCTTTCCTCTCCGTACTTGTGACCAGCCAACTCTTCATAGTTGCATCTTGAGCATATAGAAGGCGTCGTACAGGTTCCGCCTTGCATATCGTGGCCGAGCTTACTCAACGAATTGTTGGTGACCTGTCCGCAGTTGATACAGGTTTGCTGTTGAACGCCGTCCTCGGTACAGGTTGCGGGGATTGTGACAACCCATTCACCCTCGTGGCTGACCTTGGATATGATCGACTCTTCATAATGTGAGCACACATAACAGGTCCTGCTTTTCAAGCCGGTCGTCGTGCAAGTTGCGGGTTGATCGATAGTCCATTCCGAATAATCGTGCATTCCTATAATCGTCATTGTCGAAACGTTGCCGCAAACCGTACAGGTTCTTGTTTTTGTACCGTTCGTCGTACAGGTAGCTTCTTTTGTAACTACGTATTCTCCGCTATGTCCCGCCATAGGAACGACTTTTTCTTCGCGTTCACCGCAAACCGTACAGGTTCTTGTTTTTGTACCGTTCGTCGTACAGGTAGCTTCTTTTGTAACTACGTATTCTCCGCTATGTTCCGCTTTGGGAATGACTTTTTCTTCGCGTTCACCGCACACGGAGCAATACGCCACCGACGCTCCGCTGCTTGTACAGGTAGCCGGAGTTACTATTTCCCAAGTGCCGAATTTGTGTCCGGTCGCACGGACCTCTCTTTCTTCTTTTGCGTTACAAACACGGCAGGTTCTTTCTTCTATGCCCGCTTGTTGACAGGTTGGCTCATTGCCCGCCTGCAGAGCCCATTCCGTGAATACGTGACCGGCGCCTTCTCCCTCGACGTAGTTGCACCGTTTACATTCTTTTCCGCCGACGCAGGTTGAGTCTAGCAATTCGTGGCTACCTATCATGGGTATTTTTTCGGTTTCAAGCGCATCACATACGGTGCAGATTCTCTGCCTTTCTCCATCGTCAAAGCAACGCGGCTCTGCAGTTACGTACCACTCACCTTTATGTGAAGGATCTACGTCGCTGTTTTTCGTCGTTTTGCACACCGTGCAAGTTTGCGTCAACACGCCCTTTTCGGTGCAGGTCGGCTCGGTAGTAACCTTACCTTCGTCAAACTTATGTTCTCCGTATTGACCGTATGATTCACCGCAACGAGTACATACCGCAAGCACGTTACAAGTCGCAGTGCCGCCTGTATGGCCAAGCTGCTCGCCATATTCAAATGATTCCGTACCCTTTTCTCCACATTCGCAGGAAAAACAGTATTTCGCTTTTTCCGTACAGGTCGCCGGCGAAACAAGATAATCTTCGGTCGTTACCTGCCTCGTAAATTCGTGCTCGTGCCCATCGGACTCGTTGCCGCACGCGGTGAGGCAACACCCCAAAATAACCGCCGAAATTACGGTTATCAAGAAAAGATATAACCGATTTCTTTTCATATAATTTCCTCCAAAAAATATTCTTGCTTTGCAAGTAAAATTTATCTGACATAATCATTATAACATAAAAATCTACACGGTCAATAGAAAAATATATAATTTTTCAAATCAATCGCTCTAAAAACACCGCAACCAACCTTAAATCAATGCGTAGCATTGTATGTAATCGGTTGCTTGCGACCGTATGTAGCAAGGCGAAGGCGGTATGTAATCAAGGCGCAGGGAACATACACCTTCGGTGGTAACATACGCCTGACGGCAATTACATACACGCATAGCGTGATTACATACCAATCCTGCGGCTTGGATAGAAAAAGCAAGGAGACAGAGTTTGCGAGTGTACCGAGTAAACTGTGACGACTATGCGGCTCGCACATGCGCGTAGCGGAAGCTGTGACATCATAACTAACCTTAAATCAATGCGGAGCATTGTATGTAATCGGTTGCTTGCAACCGTATGTAAAAAGCAAGGAGATATAGTTTGCGAGTGAAACGAGCATTTCATTTGCCCGAAGTGCAACTTCATTTCGAGCGAAGCGAGAACATCGTTTGAAAACGGAGTTTTCATGCTCGTTCATTTGTGCCGCATATGGCGGCAATGATGTTAGCCTTTGGCTAAATGATGTTGCCTGAAAGCAGGCAAACGATGTTGTGCCTTAACGGCACAAATGAAAAATCCAAGTCGCAAGACTTGGATTTTTGTCTTTGTTGTACGAAATAGCTGCACTGCATTTTTATAAGTTGCAGTAGGTTTGTGAGCAAAAGACGATGTTTTTCACTCAAAGATGATAAAAGTCCGACAACTCTGCCGGACTTGTGTTTTTCATTTCTATATATTTAATTGTTTGTTTCTATGGGTTCACGGATTTGAATTCCACCTTTCAGCACGATGATAATTGAGTTGTCTTTCATCACCCTGATGTACTCAACCAATCTTCTTACTGTCACGTCGCTATATTCCGTAAAACAAATATCGCTCGAAGATAAATACTCTTTTATATTCTCTATCTCCGAATTGATTTTTTCGTTTGATGCAATTTTTTCTTTTGCCATTTCAAGTTGTTCTCTTATAACAACCATCTGTTCACTTAAAGCTTTTATCTCTTGTTGAAAGCGTTTGCCATCGCCCGAAGAATTTACCGCAAGTTCCATTGTTTCATCCATAATGTCATTCAATGCTTTTAACTGTTTTTCAAGAGCATAAACATCAAGCGCACCATCTTGTCCCGTAACCGCATAGGCAAGATTCGACAGTATCAAATCTAAAACATCTTTTCGATCCTTAACGGCAGAACTTATTCCACGCATTACTGCTTGTTTTATCTTTTCATCGTCAACGGTTACGGAATCTGCACAAAAAGTGGTACCGTTTTCCAATCGACTTAAACAACGCCAAACTCGTTGATTCACACCGTTTCTACTGTACGTCTTTCTTCGATAAGGACTCCCGCATTCTCCACACACAAGCAAATCTGTTAGCGCAAATCTGCCGCTGTATTTTCCCTGCTCCGTTATTCCTGAATCCGTCTTTTTCCTTACGTTACCGCGACGTGCCATTTCCATCTGCACCATTTTGAATGTGCTTTGCGTAACAATAGCAGGATGATTGTTTTTCACGAGGTACTTCGGCATTTCCCCACGATTTTTCTTTACCTTCTTTGTAATACAGTTCTCCGTATATGTTTTCTGCATTAACAAGTCCCCACAGTAGCGTTCATTGGACAGTATGTTTTTCAAAAGACTTTTACTCCAAACCGTCTTTCCCGTTTTGGTCTTTACGCCTTCTGATTCAAGATAATCTTTGATTTGATCAAGGCTGCAGCCGTTAAGATACATATTAAAAATATCACGAATATACCTTGCTTCTTCTTCAACTATTTCCGGCTCACCGTTTTCTCCTTTACGATAACCGAGCAGATTATATCGAAACTTAAAAGTCCCCGACTTCATACGTTGCTGAATGCCCCAACGCACGTTTGCGCTGATATTTTCGCTTTCGGCTTGCGCAAGAACGCTATACAGACCGATTGCCATTTCATTCTCGGTTTTTAACGAGTCAAGAGCTTGTTCTTCAAAATATACGCCGATCCCTTTCGCTTTCAGTTTTCTTACATAATTCAAACTGTCAACGGTATTTCTCGCAAAGCGCGCAACTGACTTTGTCAGTATCAGGTCAATCTTGCCCTTATCACAGTCACGCATCATTCGCATAAAATTCGTGCGTTTCTTCGCCATAGTTCCCGTAATGCCCTCGTCCGCATAAATATCGACGAAGCGCCATCTCGGATTTTTTGCTATTGCATCAGTATAATACGCAACCTGTGCCTTATAACTTTCAAGTTGATCCTCGCTGTCGGATGAGTAAACGACAGGGAGAATATGCAGCCGTTAAAAGATTTCGGCCACACGACTTCCTTTCACTTTATACCCGTGCGTGCTTTCCGCACCGATAAATTTAT
>CAMGRB010000026.1 GCA_946061315.1 uncultured Clostridia bacterium
ATGTGTAATAGACGCAGTATATAATCCCATAAGAACAAGGCTTGTTCAGAATGCAAAGGAAAAAGGAATAAAAGCCGAGGCGGGTCTTTTTATGTTGGCTGCCCAGGCAGTTTACGCCTCCGCCATATTTACGGGCAAGGAGCCCGATAGCACCCTTTCCGAAAAAGTTTTTTCGGAGGTGCTTTGCGAAAAGGAAAATATAGTCCTTATCGGTATGCCCTGCTCGGGCAAAACTACCGTCGGCAAAGAGCTTGCAAAAATAACGGGCAAAACGTTTGTCGATACCGACTGCGAGATAGTCAAAAAGGCGGGAATGGATATACCGACCTACTTTGAAAAATACGGCGAGGCAAGCTTCAGAGAGCTCGAAAAAGAGGTAATTGAAGAAATATCAAAGGGCAACTCGCAAATAATCGCCACGGGCGGCGGTTGTATTCTTAACTTTGAGAACGTAAGAAATTTAAGGAGCAACGGCAAGATATATTTCCTTGACAGGAGCCTTGAAAATCTTACCCCCACCTCCGACAGACCTCTTGCAAGCGACAGAAAAGCACTTGAAAAACGGTATAACGAGCGTTACTTGAAGTACGTTTCCTATGCAGACTCGATAATTGACTCAAACCGCAAAATAAGCGAGGTCGCAAACGATATAAAAGGAGATTTTTACAGATGAAATTTCTCGTAATAAACGGGCCGAACATAAATTTTTTAGGCATAAGAGAGCCGAGCATATACGGGGCGAGTACCTATGACGATCTTATAAATCTCATAAAATCTCACGCCGAAAAAAGCGGCATATCGGTAGATTTTTTTCAGTCCAATCACGAGGGCGCAATAGTAGACGCGATACAAAAGGCGTACTACGACAAGGTTGACGCAATAGTTATAAATCCCGCCGCATACACGCACACAAGCGTCGCGATAGCGGACGCACTCAAAGCCGTATCGATACCCGCCGCTGAGGTGCATATTTCCGACGTAAGTAAGCGCGAGAGCTTCAGACAGATAAGCTACGTTCGGGACGTATGCAAAAAAACGGTATCGGGCAAGGGCTTTGACGGATATCTTGAAGCGATGGATTTTCTTATCGGCTACCTTAAAAACGCATAAAACTCATTCACACACAAAGACGAGGTAAAAATGAAGGTAAAAATAGAAAAGAGCATGGCAAGGGGAGAAATTTATGCTCCTCCGTCAAAAAGCTATGCTCACAGAACATTAATATGCTCGTCTTTGACAAACGGGCAAAGTACGGTAAACAATATAGCAAAAAGCGAGGATATATCGGCAACCGTTGACTGCATAAAAGAGCTCGGCGCAAAATGCGAAATAAACGGCACGACCGCCGAAATTTGCGGAATTTGCAAAGATACCGCCGCAAATACGGCTGTAAAAAAGTTTATGTGCCGTGAAAGCGGTAGCACGTTGAGGTTTTTTATCCCGATAGCACTTTCCCTCGGGGGAGTGTGTGAGTTTTACGGAACGCCAAAGCTTATATCAAGGGGTATAGAGGTTTACGAGGATATATGCAAAAAGCAGGGGATACTCATTGAAAAATCGGAAAATCGGATACGTCTTGAGGGAAAATTAAAGCCCGGCGTCTTTGACGTAAGAGGAGATATAAGCAGTCAGTTTATAAGCGGACTTATGTTTGCCTTGCCGACGCTTGACGGCGACAGCGTAATAAATATTACAACTCCGCTTGAGAGCAAAGGCTATATACTTATAACCGCCGACGTGCTTTCACGCTTTGGCATCAAAATAAGATTTGAAAACAATAAGATATACGTAGACGGAAATCAGAAATACACCGCCATAAACTCCTTTGTCGAGGGCGATATGTCAAACGGCGCTTTTCTTGACGCATTTAACGTTTTGGGCGGTGACGTGTCGGTAAAAGGTCTTAATAAAGACACATATCAGCCCGATAAAGCGTACGCCGAATACTTTGAAAAGCTAAAAGCAGGGGCGCCCGTGCTTGACGTTTCAGACTGCCCCGATTTGGCCCCGATACTCATAGCCCTTGCCGCAGTTTGCAACGGCGCAACCTTAACGGGTACGAGGCGGCTTAAAATAAAAGAGAGCGACAGAGCGCAGGCTATGGCTTGTGAGCTTGAAAAAATGGGCGGACGTGTCGATATTTTTGAAAATTCCCTCACAGTTTACAAAAGAGAGCTTCATAAGCCGGAAAAGGCACTCTGCTCTCACAACGACCACAGAATAGTTATGGCTCTCTCGGTTATATTGACGCTTTTCGGCGGTGAGATAGACGGCGCCGAGGCAGTTACCAAAAGTTATCCGAACTTCTTTGACGACATAAAGACACTCGGAGTGGAGGTTTCTTATGAAATTTGACAAGGACACGAAAATACTTATAGTGGGGCTTGGCTTGATAGGCGGCAGCTACGCCGAGGCACTTACCGACAAGGGATATTACGTCGGGGCAATCACAAGGAGAGAGTCCTCGATAGAATACGCCTTGAAAAAAGGAATAATAAAAAGCGGCTCTACCGAGGTAAAAAAAGAATACGTCGGGCAGTTTGATTTAATAGTTTTCGCACTTTATCCTCATATCTTTATAGAATGGATAGACAAGTATCAGGACTACATAAAGGACGGGGCGCTCCTTACCGACGTCACGGGTGTAAAATGCGGAGTGGTTGACAAGGTGCAGTCACTTTTGAGGGACGGAATAGAGTTTATAGGCGCTCACCCTATGGCAGGGCGCGAGGTTTACGGGGTCGAAAACAGTAACAAGGATATATTTAATGGCGCAAATTATATAGTAACGCCGACGGAGAAAAACACTCCCGAGGCAATTTCAGCCTGCCGTGAGCTCGGAGAAATTCTCGGTTTTGCAAAAGTAAGCGTTTTAAGCCCTAAAAAGCACGACGAGATGATAGGATTTCTTTCCCAGCTTACGCACTGTATAGCGGTTTCGCTTATGACCTGCAAGCCGTCGGAGCATCTTGTCGATTACACGGGAGATTCCTTCCGTGACCTTACAAGGATAGCAAAGATAAACGACGAGATGTGGAGCGAGCTTTTTATGCTCAACAGGGACGAGCTGCTCTCGCAGATGGATCTGTTTATTTCAAACTTTACGGTTTTAAGAAACGCGCTCGAAAAGGGCGACACGGATAAAATGAAGGAAATGATGCGTCTTTCCACGAAAAACAGAAAATTTTTTGATAAAAAATAAGGAGATATAATAAAATGAATATGGACTTCAAAAGAAAGCTCCCCACCCCGAAGGAGATAAAGGAGATGTACCCCATTTCCGAGGAGATTGCAGACGTAAAAAAGGCAAACGACAAGGAAATACAAGACGTTTTTACGGGAAAGAGCGATAAATTTATTCTCGTTATAGGTCCTTGCTCCGCGGACAGAGAGGACGCCGTGCTTGATTATATATCGAGGCTCCGCAACGTTCAGGAAAAGGTAAAAGACAAGATTGTCATAATACCGAGAATATACACCAATAAGCCGAGAACGACGGGTGACGGCTACAAGGGAATGCTCCACCAGCCGAACCCCAACGAAAAGCCGGATATGTTAAAGGGACTTATCGCCATAAGAAAGCTTCATATGAAGGCTATCGAGGAAACGGGCTTCTCCTGCGCGGACGAGATGCTCTATCCCGAAAACCACAGATACCTCTCCGACCTTCTTTCGTACGTTGCAATAGGCGCAAGATCGGTTGAAAATCAGCAACACAGACTAACCGCAAGCGGACTTGACATACCCGTAGGTATGAAAAACCCGACGAGCGGAGATATATCCGTTATGATGAACTCGATAACTGCCGCACAGCATCCACATACTTTTATATACAGGGGTTGGGAGGTTGAGAGCAAGGGTAACCCGATGGCGCACGCAATACTCCGTGGCTATGTAAACAAGCACGGTCAGTCACAACCGAACTATCACTACGAGGACCTTATGTTTCTTGCCGATACGTACGCAAAAACTTCCCTTGAAAACCCCGCGGTAATAGTTGACGCAAATCACGCAAACTCGGGCAAGAAATGGGAGCAACAGGTGAGAATATCGAAAGAGATACTCGAAAGCACCCGTTACAGTAAAGACGTTTACAAGCTCGTCAAAGGACTTATGATAGAGTCCTATATAGAGGACGGCTGTCAGAAGGCGGAAGAAGGAGTTTACGGAAAGTCCATAACCGACCCCTGCCTCGGCTGGGAAAAGACCGAGCGACTTATACTCGATATAGCCGATATGAGATAAATCTTGATAAGATTGGGAGTGTATAAATATGACCCTTGACAAGCTTCCGATAGGAAAGAACGCAACGGTTGTAAAAGTGGGCGGAGAGGGAGAGCTTCGGCTCCGCTTGCTCGATATGGGTATCATACCGGGCACACAGGTGGCAGTACATAAAGTAGCGCCTCTCGGTGACCCGATAGAGATAAGAATAAGAGGCTATGAGCTCACTCTGCGCATTGAAGATGCGAAAAACATAGAGGTAGAGCCGGGAGATGATTGTAAATGATATTTGCTCTTGTGGGAAATCAGAACTGCGGTAAGACCACCTTGTTTAACTGCCTTACCGGAGCAAATCAGCACGTCGGCAACTTCCCCGGCGTCACGGTTGACCAGAAAATCGGCGAAGTACTCAAAACCAAAAATTGCAGCGTTGTGGATCTTCCCGGAATATATTCGATAAGACCGTACACAAACGAGGAAAAGGTGACGAGAGATTTTATACTCAATGAAAAGCCCGACGGAATAATAAACATAGTCGACGCTACGAACATAGAAAGAAACCTCTATCTTACCCTTCAATTACTTGACCTTAAAATACCGACGGTTCTGGCGCTTAATATGATGGACGAGGTGCGCTCAAACGGCGGCTCCATAGACGTTATGAAAATGTCCGAGCTGCTCGGCATACCCGTAGTTGCAATAAGCGCATCGAAAAACGAGGGAATATCGGACTTGATAGACGCCGCGGTAAACGTATCCAAAAATAAGATAATGCCGAAGGTGACGGACTTTTGCTCCCCGGGACCCGTCCACCGTTGTATTCACGCAGTATCGCATCTTATAGAGGACCATGCGCAAAGAATAGGCATATCCGCACGTTTTTGTGCAAACAAGCTAATAGAGGGAGATAAGCACTTTGAGGAGCTTCTCGAAATAAACGAGAACGAAAAAGAGCTTATACGCCACAGTATAGTCGAGATGGAAACGGAGAGAGGGCTTGACGCAAACGCCGCCCTTGCCGATATGCGCTATGCTTTTATAGAGAGCGTTTGCAAAAGAGCGGTTATAAAATGCAAGGAGAGCAAGGAGCATATACGTAGCGTTAAGATAGATAATGTCCTCACAAATAAATATCTTGCGTTGCCTATATTCTTTTCGATAATGCTTCTTATCTTTTTCCTCACCTTTAACGTTATAGGAAAATTTCTTTCCGATCTTCTCGGAATGGGAATTACGGCGCTTACGTCCCTTGTAGATAAAGGGCTTACGGCTTGGGGGATAAATCCCGTCGTACAAAGCCTTATAATAGACGGCGTATTTGCCGGTGTCGGTAGTGTTTTAAGCTTTTTGCCGCTTATTGTCGTTTTGTTCTTCTTCCTTTCAATACTTGAAGATACGGGATATATGGCAAGAGTGGCGTTCGTTATGGATAAGCTGCTCCGTAAAATAGGGCTTTCGGGCAGGAGCTTCGTTCCTATGCTCATAGGCTTCGGGTGTAGTGTTCCCGCCGTTATGGCAACGAGAACTCTCTCGTCGGAGAGGGACCACAAAATGACCGTCATGTTAATACCGTATATGAGCTGTTCGGCAAAGATACCGATATATCTCGTATTCTGCGCGGCATTCTTTGAGAAGTTTCAGGCGCTTATAATGCTCGCATTGTACATTATGGGAATCGCAATCGGTATAATTGTTGCACTTATATTCAAAAAGACGGCGTTCAAGGGCAACCCCGTTCCGTTCGTTATGGAGCTTCCCAACTACCGTATGCCGACCGCAAAGAGCGTATGTCTGCTCCTATGGGATAAGGCAAAGGACTTTATACAAAAGGCGTTTACCGTTATTTTCGTTGCAACAATTATCATCTGGGCTTTAAGCACGTTCGATATAAGATTAAACGTCGTTGCCGACTCTGCCGACAGCATACTTGCTTTAATAGGCAGAGCAATAGCACCTATCTTTGCGCCTCTGGGCTTCGGGGATTGGAGAATTGCCACCTCGCTTATATCCGGCTTTTCCGCAAAGGAAGCCGTGATAGGAACTATGGGCGTGTTGTTCGGTACGGGCACGGAGGGGCTCGCTTCGGTTTTACCGACGTACTTTACCCCGCTTACCGCCTTTTCGTTCCTTACCTTTACGCTCCTTTATACACCGTGCGTCGCGGCAATAGCAACGGTAAAAAAAGAGCTTAACTCAAAGCTTCAAACGGTGGGAATGATAGTTTTACAATGCGGCGTTGCCTGGATATGCTCGTTCATAGTTTATAATATAGGAAGATTATTTTAAGGAGTAATCATATTTACATATGAACATATATGATTATATAATTCTCGGAATAGTAGCGGTGCTCGTAGTTATTGCCGTTATCTTTATTCGCAAAAGAAAGAAAAAGGGCGGATGCTCGGGCTCTTGCTCCTGTTGCTGTAACAGGGATAAGCATTGCCGCGACTATATTCCTAAAAACCAAAAATAAAAAAATCCCTCGTCACGAGGGATTTTTCTTATTTTTAATAAGCAATGAAATACGGTATACTGCTATTGCCACGATATACGGAATTATAATATACGCAAGGAATGCCAACACCGTAAAAACGGGTGGGCACGCTTCGTAAATACCGTTTACAAAACCAATCGGGATATTTACGGGATTTCTCATTATCATAAGGTTTGCATTGAAAATAAGGTTCAGAACGATAGAGAGAATACAAGCGGAGGCTACAAACGGGACATAATATCTGCAATTTTTGAGCGTTACGTCCATATAGCGTTTTCGTATATAAAGTATCGCCATAAATACCATACAGGAGTGGAACAGCATTGAATGAATACTTAAATAGTGATATATCGGATAGTCCAGAAGCGACGTAGCCGGTACTACAAGGAACGACGCCCCACCCATAAAGCAACCGCCGACTATAAACGAAACGCCGAGCTTGTAAATTATGCCTTTTCCGAAGCCCGCCATCCACAAAGAGTAGATAAAGAGCGAGCAGAACGAAAGCGGAAACCAGAAATCAAGTTGCTCGGTATATCCGTATGAGAACTTATAAATTATCTTTATAATTTCCATAGCGGTAAATACGTAGGCAAAAATCCTCGTGAGCTTTTTAAGAGAAGAGTCCGATATATTTCTTGCAAAGTAAAGTGCAACTCCGATGGCGATAATACAAATTATCAGACTTATTATATGAGGAGCCGTGAACATACCGCAAGCGTTTTCCTTGTCCATCGGCGCAAACAAAATTTTAAGCAAAAATCTGCCCCCTTATTAAATATAATGTATCAATGCGGTAACGACGGCAACACCCGTCACAAACGCAAGGATAAGGGTTGAATAAATTATGATACCCCTTCTGTATTTTGCCCTTTCTCCCTTTTCGGTGATAAAAGATGAAACACACTCGATAAGAGAGCGCAGATTGCCCGTGCACATCGTGTTCGCTATCGCAAAGGAATCGACAGTCCTTATAAGCTGCAGCTGGATAGCCACTGCAAAGGAAAAGAGCATATTTGCGACAAAGTTAAGTTCTCCGTAAGGAATGGCAAAGCCTACTGTGTAAAAGACGACAATTACCGCCACGGATATTTTCGTCCCGCTCTTGCATCTTCTTATAAAGTGCTCCGAGAAAATACCGAGGCAAAAGGCGATTATAGAGAAGATATATTTATAGAGAAGTGAAAAATTGCCTTGTACGAGGTTCATGAAAAAGTAGATAAGATTGCCCGTTTGCATAGCGGCGAACACTCCTCCTCTTAAAAGGAGCGTATAAGCGTCGAGCGCGCCGGATACAAACATACATAAAAGCGAATAAATATATATTTTTTTCTTCATTGTATCAAGATCAGAAAAGCTCGATATATTGCTCTCTTGAAGCTCCTACGGAAACGTATTTTATCGGGCAACCGACGCTTTCTTCAATAAACTTTATATAATCTATGGCTTCCTTGGGGAGTTCTTCGAGTTTTCTGCAACCGGATATATCGCGCTCCCAGCCCTTAAAGGTCTTATAAACAGGCTTTGCCTTGACAAGATTGTCACCCGTCGGGAACGAGGTGGTTTCCTTGCCGTCAACCGTGTAAGCCACGCATACGTGAATTTCTTTGAGGTATGAAAGAACGTCGAGCTTTGTGAGCGCAAGATAAGTAGCACCCTGCATAAGCGTTCCGTATCTGGAAGCGACAACGTCAAAGCCGCCGACGCGCCTCGGTCTGCCCGTTGCGGCGCCGTACTCTCCGCCCGCTTCTCTCAACTCGTTGCCTTTCTCTCCGAAAAGTTCGCAGGTAAACGGTCCCTCGCCGACGCAGCTTGAATACGCTTTCATAATACCTATACTGTTGTCAAGCTGACGCCCGGGAATACCTGCTCCTATCGGAGCGTATGCGGCAATGGTCGATGAAGACGAAGTATAAGGATATATACCGAAGTCAATATCGCGCAAAGCGCCAAGCTGTGCCTCGAACATTATGTTTTTACCCTCGTCGTCCGCTTTTGAGAGATACTCCGTCGTATTCGTTACGTAGGGAACAAAAGGCATAGCGTAGGTGTCGAGCCAGTTCATTATTTCGTCAACGGATATCGGGCTGTGACCGTATGCGGTGACGGTGAGGTTTTTCCACTCGATTATATCTGCAACCTTTTCACGCAACGTATCGGGGCAGAGAAGATCTCCCATACGTATCGTCTTTTTCATATACTTGTCGGCATAAACGGGAGCAATACCGCGCCTTGTAGAGCCGAATTTCTTGTCGCCGAGCCTGTCCTCCTCGAGAATGTCAAGGAGCTTGTGATACGGCATACATATGGTTGCCCTGTCACTTATTTTAAGACGGTCGGGAGTAATGTCTATTCCTCCGTCCCTTAATTTCTGAATTTCGTTAAAGAGATGCTCAACGTCTATTACCATTCCGGGTCCCATAACGTTGACGGTACTGTCGCGCAGAATACCGGACGGAAGAAGATTAAGTATAAATTTACCTTTTTCGTTGACGACGGTATGCCCCGCATTGTTTCCTCCCTGATACCTTACGACAACGTCGTATTTTTCGGAGAGAAGATCGACCATACGGCCCTTGCCCTCGTCGCCCCAGTTAATTCCCACAACAGCACTTAACATAATGAAATCTCCTTTATAGATTTTTGACTTTGCCGCTTTTTGCAACGCCGAAAAATATTTTACAAAAATCTGCCTGTACCCTGAAAATTTTGGGCTGCCGCAAGTCAATTTGCAACAGCCCTTTAATTATATCATATATTCTCTTTATTTTCAAGAGCATTTTTAATAAGACCGAGAAAAAGCGGATGAGGCTTGTTCGGGCGGCTCTTGAACTCCGGGTGGAACTGAACTCCGACAAAGAATTTCTTGTCTTTAAGCTCCACGGTTTCGACTATATAGTCGTCGGGCGAGGTACCGCTTATTACAAGTCCCTTCTTTGTAAGAATGTCCCTGAAATCGTTGTTGAACTCATAGCGGTGACGGTGGCGCTCGAAAATAAGCGAGGATTTATAGCAATCAAAGAGAGTAGTGCCCTCCTTTATCTTGCAGGGGTATGCGCCAAGACGCAGCGTACCGCCCTTTGCAACCTCGTCGTTCTGATCGGGGAGAAAATCAATTACCTTGTGTTCGGATTTTGCGTCAAACTCTCCCGAATTTGCGTCGGTAAGCCCGCACACGTGGCGTGCAAACTCTATAACGGCAATCTGCATACCGAGGCATATTCCGAGGTAGGGAACGTCGTGCTCTCTTGCATACTGTGCGGCAATTATCTTGCCCTCAATGCCTCTGTTGCCAAAGCCTCCCGGTACCAATATTCCGTTTACGTCGGCAAAAATTTCGTCCTTTGTGTCCTCGGTAACCGTTTCGGAATCTATCCATTTTATCTTTATATGAGAGCCGTATTCGTATCCCGCATGGCGCAGCGCCTCGGCGACCGAGAGATATGCGTCGTGGAGCTGTACGTACTTTCCGACAAGTCCTATGGTGACTGACTTCGGGCGGTTCCTTATCTTTTCAAGCATCGTGTTCCAGTCATCGAGCTTCGGCTCGGGGGTTACAAGACCGAGTTCACGGCACACAACCGCCGAGAAATTGCTTCTTTCAAGCATAATGGGCGCTTCGTAGAGAACGGGCAGGGTGATGTTTTCTATAACGCAGTCCGGCTTTACGTTGCAGAACATGGATATTTTCTTGAATATAGATTCTTCAAGCGGCTCGTCGCAACGGAGAATTATAATATTCGGGTTTATACCAAGACCTTGAAGCTCCTTGACGGAGTGCTGGGTCGGCTTCGACTTGTGCTCGTCCGAGCCTCTTAAAAAAGGAACAAGCGTTACGTGAATAAAGAGGGAGTTTTCTTTTCCCACCTCCAAAGATACCTGGCGTATAGCTTCTATAAACGGCTGGCTCTCTATATCTCCTATCGTACCGCCTATTTCGGTTATTACAACGTCCGCGTCGGTTTTCTCGGCAACGCTGTATATAAATTCCTTTATTTCGTTGGTTATATGGGGAATTACCTGAACGGTAGAGCCGAGATACTCTCCGCGCCTTTCCTTGTTAAGCACGTTCCAATATACTTTTCCCGTCGTAAGATTGGAGAATTTGTTAAGGCTCTCGTCTATAAATCTTTCGTAGTGACCGAGGTCAAGGTCGGTTTCCGCGCCGTCGTCGGTTACGAACACCTCGCCGTGCTGATACGGGCTCATAGTGCCGGGGTCAACGTTTATGTAAGGGTCGAGCTT
>CAMGRB010000027.1 GCA_946061315.1 uncultured Clostridia bacterium
CGTATCACATTTGGTAAAATAGTTTAGCAACAGTTTGCAAGAAAGCGCGCGGACAACAGCAACAAACGATTGCAAATTTTATTTCAAAAGTCACTCTCACAAAGAAAGTTTTATATATATATCGGGATGTAGCGCAGTTGGGGACGTTTCTGAGCGCCGCCGGGGGCGGATGAAGCGAGGAAAAAGGAGTGGCAGTAACTTACGCTGTGGCAAACGAGTTTGCGAGCGCAGACAGAGCGTTAGTTACAACAGGAAGCGCGCGGACAACTGCAATGAATGATTGCAAATTTTATTTCAAAAGTCACTCTCACAAAGAAAGTTAAATATATATATCGGGATGTAGCGCAGTTGGTAGCGCGCCTGCTTTGGGAGCAGGATGTCGCAGGTTCGAATCCTGTCATTCCGACCATAAAAGAGCCATACTCGAAAAGAGCATGACTTTTTTATCGCTGTTATGACGGTGCTTCCTGTCATTCCGGTCATCGCCCGAAAGCCTTGATTTGAAGTGGTTTTCGGGCGTTTTTTTTGAATTTTTCAACCAACAACAGGCAAACACTTGTATTCGTTAATTTTATTGTGCTATAATAATCACATATCCTGTGAAGCAGGCAGTCAAATCGGAAAAACTGATTTGATGAGTATTTTGAAAAAGCAAAAATTCCGTATGATTCATGTCGTTTGAGGTGACAAAATGAAGAAAAAAATCATAAAATCGCTATGCGTAGCTTTGTCGGTAATTTTATTAGTGGTGCTTGGATACATATTGTACGTTGTTTTCAGTTATTATCGTGTTGAGGATAACCTTGTTCTTGACGTCTGGGGAGAAGCGACGGATAACGCTCCCGTTAATACTGAACTTTCTCTTACAACCTATAATATCGGATTTGGTGCATACAGCGCCGATTATTCTTTTTTCATGGACGGCGGAGAACATGCAAGAGCACTTTCCAAGGATGCGGTAATCAATAATACAAACGGCGCTATTGAAACGATAAAAGATATAAATCCCGACTTTTTGCTTTGGCAGGAAGTAGATATCGACGGTACCCGCAGTTATCATATAAACCAAAAGGACCTTATCGGCGAGAACTTTACGGGTTATGACAGCGTTTTTGCGCAAAATTACGACTCACCGTATTTTTTATATCCTTTTAACGAACCTATCGGCGCAAACAAATCGGGTATTCTTACGTTATCCCGCTTCAATATAGAATCCGGCATCAGAAAAAGTCTGCCCGTGGAAAACTCACTTACCAAGTTTTTAGACCTTGACCGCGCCTATAGCGTTTCGGTTATAAAGACCTCTGACGGTAAGGAGCTTGTGCTTTACAACGTTCATCTGTCTGCTTATACCTCGGACGGCACAATTGCCGAAGAGCAACTTAAAATTTTAAGTGAAGATATGAAACAACAGTATGATAAAGGCAATTATATCATCGCCGCAGGAGATTTTAATAAGGATATGCTGGGCGATTCTTCAAAATATTTCGAGCGCTGTGAGGGAGAGTATAACTGGGCGGTACCTTTTAATGAGAGCTTATTACCGCAGGGAATCACAAGTCACAGCGGCTCGAACGTACCCAGCTGCCGTAATGCAGAATCTGCTTTTAAGGGCGACGGTACCGACTTTGTCGTTTCGGTTGACGGCGTGCTTGTAAGTGATAACGTTGAAGTTTTATCTTGTGAAACGGTTGATACGTCCTTTGCTTACAGCGACCATAATCCCGTGTATCTCAAATTTATCTTAAAATCGGAAAAATAAGGTCACGGTTTTGAAGCTATTGCCAAAGTAAAAATTAAGGAGAGCTTTATGAACGCACCATTTAGGATAAACGGAAAAACAATAGAAACAAAAAGGCTGATTTTAAGACCTTTTAAGCCAAGCGATTTAGACGATTTTTATGAATACGCATCCGTTGACGGAGTTGGCGAAATGGCGGGGTGGCATCATCACGAAACGATAGATAAATCCCGAGAAATATTGAACGTATTTATAGGTGAAGACAAGGTATTTGCCATAGTCCTTAAAGAAAACAATAAAGTCATCGGCTCTCTCGGCGTTGAAAAATACGGCATGGAAGAAGCATTGACTGAATTTGATGGGTATAAAGGCAGAGAAATCGGCTACGTGTTAAGCAAAGATTATTGGGGACAAGGCTTAATGCCGGAGGCGGTAAAAGCGGTAATCGATTATTTGTTCAACGAACTTGATTTAGACTTCTTAACCTGTGGCTTTTATAATTTCAACCATCAGTCCGGGCGCGTTCAGGAAAAATGCGGCTTCAAGCCGTACAGAAGTCTTGAAATGGAAACAAGAATGGGAACAAAGGAACAGGGAACTCTGAATATTTTAATCAATCCCGCAAAGGACGTTCACTTTGAGTTTTCCCATCCCGAAACCTTGATTTATAAGGATAATTGAATTGACGTATGATGTCCTTACCGGAGAATTAAGTTCAAACCCATAAAAGAAAAAAAGAGCAAGAGTAAAAGGACTATATCCTTCTATTCTTGCTCTGCGTGTTTACTTCGAATCCAAACAATTAAATATTTCAGCCCATACCGTATCGTCTTGCGATGTCATTCTGTTCCAATCCCACGAGGCGAGGAAATTTTTCTTTTGCTCGTCGGTTTGGAGCTGTTTTTTCTTAATCATTTTTGCCCGCTTCGATACGTATTCTCCGAGATACTTAACTGCATCCTCTGTATAATTCGGATTGTGCCCCTTGTTTGATACCAATAACAGCTTTATATTTTCCTTATCTTTAAGTCCTGCTACAAGAGTATCATAGTGGGCTGCCTTGCGGCACAATTTATCGTTATCGGAATAGATAAGGAGTACCTTTGCGTTTGACTTTGACAAGCTCTCAACCGCATTGTATCCGACAAAATCGGGGTTGGCATTCTGCTCGATCTGCATAATGGCTTTACGGTACCCCTTCAGAATACCGCCGAAATAGGAATTTATCAACAGTTCCACCGAAACAAATCCCGAAAGGACTACAACGTGAGATATATCGGGGTGGAGTGCGGATATATTCAAAGCGGAGAAGCCTCCCCAACTGTGACCCATGACGGAAACGTCACATTTTGCAAATCTCGTATCATTTTTCAGCGCATTTATGCAATCGTTAAGATCAAAAAGAGATTGCGCCATTCCGTTCGGATTTTCCCCTTCCGACTCCATACATCCCGTATGATCATATGCGAATACCGAAAATCCGTGCCCGCAGAGCTTTTCTATCTCTTTCATATAAGAACGGTGCCCGCCGCCGAGCCCGTGGTCGAATACGACAAGTCTGTCTTTTATCGGGTTATCGTAGTAATATAAATATCCCTGTAAGTTATATCCTTTTGATGACTTAAAGTTATAGGATTCTTTATGTAAGCCGTGGAAATCATCAGCGGAAAAATAGTATGATGTTGCGTTATCGTCGCACCGTGTGTAAGCCATACCACGATACATATTAACAATCTGTTTTTCAAATATCATTTATTTTCTCCTTCGCCTACCTGATAGAAAATTGCTTCTTCATTGTATCATATTTTTGCGGATATTTCAATTATTTTTTCGCCCCGAGCCGCATATGTACTTTTGCAAAAAAATCAAATAACAGTTGAGTTTCAAACAAATAATTGATAATTGTTTTTTCGCAAATATGTGCTACAATATAATTACACCGGTGACAACTATTTCAAGGAGAAACTATTATGCAGCTGAATTTAGGAACAAAAATAAGAGAATTGCGCCGTCGTGACGGACGTACACAAGATGCTCTTGCAGAAACTCTTGGTGTGACCGCACAAGCCGTCTCTCGTTGGGAGTCAGGCGGGAGTTATCCGGATGTGGAAATCATGCCTGCCATCGCAAATTATTTTCACGTTTCCATTGATGAATTGTTTGGATATCATGGTGACCGAGAAGAAAAAATTAAAAATATTCTTGATAGTGCCGCCAAAATTCTTACAGAACAAGGCTTTACAATGTATCAAGGAAGTCTATCGGAAGACGTTTTAGAGTGTGTCAAAATGTTACGTGCGGCTTCTGAGGAATTTCCGAATGAACCCAAAATCCTCTTAAAACTCGCTCAGTCACTCTACATGTGGGGCTGGAACAAGTACGGAGCAAGGGGACGTTATGCTGAGACTTCCGGTATTATTGAAGATGACATCGAATACAATTCACAGAACGTCTATTGGCAGGAAGCCTTGTGTGTTTATGAAAAATTATTGAAATCGAATCCGTGTCCCGAGGACCGTGAAATCGCCATTCGTCAAATAGTACCGTTATATTGCAGAATGGGAGAGTACGAAAAAGCAAAGGCTCTCGCTAATGATCAAAATGCTATTGTTATTTGCAAAGAACTACTGTTACCGTTAGCAACCGTTGGTGAGGAAAAAGCTCGTTATCAAGGAGAGAGAATAATGGCTCTTCTTTCAAATCTGCAATTTGCTATCTCTGAAGCAGTTGCTTTGAGACCCGATATTTCCGCTTCGGACTACGGAAGACAAATTCTGTTATCAGTCATAAATTTGTATGAAACGGTTTTTGTTGACGGCAGATGCGGACGTTGGCATTGGGAGATCGGTCAAATGTATTTGACTTTAGTCCGTTATGAGATATATGGCAACGGCAAAATGCAAAATATACTTGATTATTTTGACAAAGGTTTTGAGCATTGCAAAGAATATGAACGCATTTATAACGGAGGAGAATACAGATATTCTGCCCCTTTGGTTTCAAATCTGAAAAGCTTGAATAAGGGTAATCTTGACCCAATAGGTGAAGACTTTTGGAAAAAAGAGTTAAAAAACTACCCGCAGAATATACGCAAAGAGCTTCATAAAAACCCAAAATACGCCGAATGCTTTGCATAACCCCCCCGCCCCGCCTCGTGCGGGGCGCTTCTTTGCAGGCTTTTCGTCTTTTTTCTTCCAAATGCGTATTTCTTCAATCTCCGCTTTTATTTTGAGAGTTTTCTTCTTAAAGTTATTGCGAATACTTTTCCAGATCCGAAACTATCTTTTTAAATGTATCATCGTTACGGACAAAATCAAAGCTCTTGTCATCCAGACCTTTAAGCCTTAAATTGCACGAGTTTCCGATATAATTTTTAGTAGTGTCTGCTTTTTTGTATTTCAAGCGGTTTACCATTGGCGCCGTATAATTCATATCGGTCAGCGTAGCTTCAATGGTAGCGTATCGGCAGCTTTGAGTAAGTGCTTTTAGGGTGTTTTCTTTATCATTCATTTCAGCATATTCTTTTGCGATATGACTGTAATAGTATGATATATCAAATGCGTAAAAACCGACATTTTCGTCGGAATATAATCTTTTGAGAATGTCAATGGCAAACCTATAAGCTTCAATAGTTTCCTCGTGCGAAAACTGTATTTTTGACGTCATAGCTGAGGCAGTCGTTGCGGCTGTATGAATCAATGACATAATATAACTTTGACAAGCTTTAACGCCTTCTTCGCTGTCGAGAATAGTGCTCCTCAGATTTTCTCTTGTTACGTTGAAACTACCGCTCATATCGGCATAATACAGCGCTTTTTCTTTATCTATATTATCGTAAGTATAACACAAGCATTGTATAGCGTTTTCTCTTTGCATTGCATCTGTTGTCTTTTGTAAAAGCTTTTCGCCGAGTGCGATGATCCGTTCGGCTTTATCCTTTGGACAAGGATATACTGCATCTCTGTTGATTGCAAACATCAGTTCTTCAATAACCCGACAATCGTTTGGAAATTCCGAATAAGCCTTTTCCCATATTTGAAGATTTTTTTCGTTTTCGCCGTTGCTTTTGTAAACAGAGCTTTGATGCTTGTATTCGTTGATTGCTTCCTCAACCTTAACCTGATCCACACCCAATAGCTCATCAACGGTTACGTCAAAATAAAACGCAATTTTCGGCAGCAAAGTAATATCGGGAAATCCTTCGCCACGTTCCCATTTTCCGACAGATTGGGGAGTTATGCAAAGATAATTGGCAAGTACTTCTTGCGTGACTTTTTTCTTTTGCCTTAAAGTGCGCAATTTTTCTTTTAAGTTAATTTCCATGTTTCAAACCACCTTTTAAGAATTGATAAGCGCTTATCCTGACTATATGATAGCAAATTCTCATCATAATTTCAAGAACCGCAAAGTTTATTTATAGGCGCATTTTACAACTAATAGTTGTTAAAACGGCATCCGGCATAGCGTCTGTTATATCAAAAGCGTTTTTACGTTGTACTTTTGTTTCCTGTCGCTTGGCTTTTTCTGCCTTGATACCTTGTATGAATTTTTCCGCTTCTGAATATCATTATTTTGGCATAATTTGTATTTGCGCAAAATGTATTGACTTGTGTCGAATAATGTGATAAAATACGGACAGAACTTTCATTCCCGAATGACGATCCTTGAGGCGATTTTAACGACAAAATTAAGCTTGGTTAAGCCCCAAAGGTTATGAAAAACTAAAAGAGATATGCGGAGGGAACATGAATACTGCAACCATAGGCGGCAAGGAATTTACCGAAATGCTCTGTGCAGGAGCAAGCCGACTTGCGATATATAGACAAAACGTAAATGATTTGAATGTTTTTCCCATTCCCGACGGAGATACGGGGGACAATATGATGATGACCTTCGCCTCGGGCGCGGAGGCTGCGAAAAGCGCAGGGGAAAAACTCGGAGATACAGCAAAAGCCGCGGCTCGCGGAATGCTTCTTGGTGCAAGAGGCAATTCGGGAGTCATATTGTCGCGGATTTTTTCAGGAATTACAAAGGAATTTTTTGAGCTTGACGAGGGCGGCATATACGATTTTATGAGGGGAATGGAATCGGGCGTTGCCGAGGCTTACGATGCCGTAAAAACTCCCGTCGAGGGAACGATTCTCACGGTTTTCAAGGACGCCGTTACGTATGCAAAATCAAAAAATTCTTCAACCGTAAAAGAATACTTTGATGATTTGCTCTCCGAGATGGCGCGCTCTCTTGACAGAACGCCGGAGCTTTTACCGGTGCTCTCCGAGGCGGGCGTCGTCGATAGCGGCGGAGCGGGGCTTCTTTATATTTTCGAGGGAATGAGGGACGCTTTGCTCGGCAAGGCTCCGTCGGACACTTATTCGGCTACCGATTTTAAGAGGGCGGACGATATTGATTTTTCGCTTTTCGGTGCGGACAGCGAGCTTAAATACGGGTATTGTACGGAATTTCTTTTAAGACTTCAAAACTCAAAATGCGACGTTTCAAACTTCGACCTTGAAGCGTTCGTTGCATATTTGCAAAGCGTCGGCGAATCGGTCGTGGCGTTTAAGGACGACAGTATAGTAAGAGTCCACGTGCACACCATGCACCCGGGGCAGATACTTGATTACTGCCAGAGGTACGGCGAATTTCTCACAATGAAAATAGAGAATATGGCTCTGCAGAACAGCGAGGCGCTTGAGAGAGGGAACAACGCACAGTCGGTAATTGAAAAGAAAAGACAAAAGGCGACGGGAATAGTATCGGTCTGCAACGGCGACGGAGTAAAGGAAACCTTCCTTTCATTGGGGGTTGACGCCATTGTTGACGGCGGGCAGAGTATGAACCCGTCGGCGGCGGATTTTATAGAGGCATTTGACAAGGTAAACGCAAGAAGAATCTTCGTTTTCCCCAACAACGGCAACGTCATAATGACGGCGGAGCAGGCAGCAAGCCTTTACGATAAATCCGAAATAGTAGTCATAAAGACCCACACCGTCGGAGAGGGCTATGCCGCAATATCGATGATGGATACCGAGGGCGATACAAATTCAATAAAAGAGAGCGCCGAAGAGATAGTATCGGGCGTTGTCACGGGGCTTGTTTCACACGCAAGCCGAAACGCCGATATGAACGGAGTGCAGGTGCACGAGGGCGACTATATAGGCTTTGTCGGGGACGAAATTCTCTCCGACGGCAAAAATCGCAACTCGGCGGCAAAGGAAATGCTCTCAAAGCTTGATACGGACGAATACGGCGTTATGCTCATAATCGTCGGAGAAGAAACGAAGGACTATGAAGCAGACGAGCTTTATAAAGAACTTTCTGATATATACAAAAACACCGAAATAATAATGATAAACGGCGGACAACCAATCTACGATTATATGATAGTGCTTGAATAGGAGAAAAATTATGCTTACTTTATTTACAGATACCGATAACGATATAACCCCGAAGGTCGCGGCGGAATACGGGTACAAGCTCATAAGCATGCCGTACGCAATAGACGGAAAAACTTATTTTCCTTACGAGGACGGCGAGGAGATAGACCTTCACGCATTTTACGACGGTTTAAGAGGTGGAATTTTGCCCGTAACGAGCGGAATTTCAACCGAGAAATACAAGGAATATTTCCGCCCCGAGTTTGAAAAAGGCAACGATATTCTCTACGTTCATTTCTCAAGAAAAATGACCTGTACCTTTGACGCTATGGACGAGGCGGTAGCGGAGCTTCTTAAAGAATTTCCCGAGAGGAAATTTTACCCGATAGACACAAAGGGCATTACGATAGTAAGCTACAATATTGCAAAGGAAATAGGTGATATGTATCTTGCAGGCAAGGGTGCCGAGGAGATAGTTGCCTGGGCAAATACCGAGGTAGATAAATTCGCACAGTATTTCTTTGCGGACGACCTTAAATTTTTCCGCAGAAGCGGCAGGGTCGGCGGTATATCCGCAACAATGGGAACGCTTCTCGGAATAAGGCCGATAATATATATGAGCCCCGACGGACAAATGGTAAGTCTTACAAAGGAAAGAGGAAGACAAAAAGCCATGGAACGCCTCGTTTCCTTCGTCGAGGAGCTTGGCGAGGACATATATTCTCACCGTGTGATAATAGGACATACCGACGCCCCAGAACTCGCATCTGAACTAGCGGAAAGATTAAAGAATAAATTCGGCGAGAATCTAAACATAGAAATAATTGTTACCAATCCGACGGCGGGAAGCCATTGCGGACCCAACGGAGTAGGAGTTTCATTCCACGCTAAACACAGGTGAGGGTAGTATGATAGAGATACAGACAGTAAGGACGAAAAAACAGCAAAAGGAATTTCTTGAATTTCCGCTGAAAATGTACCGTAACAATCCTTTTTTCGCTCCGCCTCTTTACGGAGATGAAAAAAGGATATTCCGCCCCGATTTTGTCTATAACGATACCTGCAAATCGGAATATTTTTTAGCGGTTAAAGACGGGGTTACCGTCGGGCGTATTTCCGCAATCATTCAAAACGCCTCCAACGAAAAAACGGGCGAAAAAAGAGTAAGGTTTACACGCTTTGATTCGATAGACGACAAAGAGGTCGCAAAAGCGCTCTTTGACGCGGTCGAGGATTTTGCACGCTCAAACGGCATGGATACCGTTTGCGGACCTCTCGGCTATTCCGACCTTGAAAGAGAAGGGCTTCTTATCGAGGGCTTTGACGAGCTCTCCACGTTTGAGGAGCAGTACAATGCGGAATATTACGGCTCTCTTGTCGAGGAGTGCGGATATTCCAAAGAGGTCGATTGGGTCGAGTCTAAAATATACGCTCCCGACGAGGGCGCCGAGGCTATGGAAAAGACGGCGCAGTTCGTTATGAAAAGGTACAACCTCCATATAGGAGAGGCAAAGAGCGTTTCCGATTTCTTAAAAAAGTACGCCGACGGATTTTTTGAGCTTCTCGATATAGCATACGACGGTCTTTACGGCACCGTACCGTTTACCGACGGTATGAAAAAAATGATGATGGATAATTTCCGCTTGATAATAGACTTAAAGCACGTTGTCGTGGTGCTAAATGAGGAAAATAAAATCGTCTGCCTGGGAATTTGCTTCCCGTCGCTTGCAAAAGCGCTGCAAAAATCGCAGGGAAGACTTACCCTGCCCGCACTTTTCCGCGTTCTTAAAGCAATAAAGCACCCCGAGATAATAGACCTCGGACTAATAGCCGTCCACCCCGATTATCTTAACAAGGGCGTCAATGCAATAGTTGCCGCAGGACTTATGAAAATGCTTACAGAGGACGGCGTTAAGTATGCGGAAACCAACTTAAATCTTGAAAATAACTATGCGATCCGCAATCAGTGGAAGCACTTTAAGAGCGTACAGCACAAGCGCAGACGCTCGTACGTGAAGAAGCTGGAGGAGAACAAATGATAAAAATAGCAATAGACTGTCTCGGCGGTGACAAAAGCCCGATGGCTAACATAGAGGGAACGGTAAACGCACTTAAAAATCACGGTGACCTTTTTGCCGTACTTTTCGGAGATGAAAAAATCATTCGTGAAAAGCTCTCGGGTTTTGACTATCCGACCGATAGAGTGTCGATAATTCACGCTCCCGACGAGGTAGACGGCAACGATAAGCCGTTAAATGCGGTAAGGCTCAAAAAAGATTCCTCAATGATCCGCGCCATAAAGGAGTTAAGGGAGAATGAGGAAATATCCGCGCTCGTTTCAAGCGGAGCAAGCGGAGTGCTTGTCGGTGCCGCTATAGCGAGAATAGGAAGAATAGAGGGCGTTCGCCGTCCCGCCTTTTGCCCGATACTTCCCGCCATG
>CAMGRB010000028.1 GCA_946061315.1 uncultured Clostridia bacterium
GTTTTCGTTGATTTTGCCTGTTCTATCACTCTGTCCTGCTTTTCGTTTTCCATTTTCATAAATACGTTCATCGCCCTGGGATTGCTTGCAAGAGCCATCGCAAATCCGAGCGGCATATCGTGGGAATTGTCGCCGTACATAAAATCACCTCCGTTTTTCGACGTATTTATTTTTTGTATTAAGCCGAAAAATATGGGTGGTAATTGTTTCATTGACTTGACAAAACGTTTTTTTTACATTATAATAATGAAGAACCGAGCCGGACGGTTGCGCGGTATGGCGCCGAAAGGTATTACCGTGAGGAAAGTCCGTGCTTCACAGGGCAGGATAGCTGATAACGTCAGCCGAGGGTGACCTTAGGGAAAGTGCAACAGAAAACAACCGCCGCATTTTGCGGTAAGGGTGAAAACGCAGGGTAAGAGCCTACGTCGCCCTATGGTAACATAGGGAGGGTGTAAACCCTATCCGAAGCAACACCGTATGCGAAAGATTTTATTTGCCCGATAAGGCTTTTGCCTCTTTCGCGGGTGGCACGCAATTTTTGCGGAGCCTTATGGTGACATAAGGCAAAGATAGATGACCGTCTTTAACAGAACACGGCTTACAGGCTCGGTTCACAATTAAAAGAAAACGGCACGAGTTTTACTTAAAAAAGCTTCTCTACGCAAGCGTCACGCAAGCTTTGAAAAATCCTTTGCCGCAAAAACGGCTTTCACGATGAAATCGTGAAAGCCGTTTATTCATTTGTAGGCATTCTTTATCATTACCTATCTTGCGAACGAAAATCGGGAGTATAGAGCGAGGTAGACGAGGAAATATCCTGCATATATCCGTCGTAACCCAGCTCAACTGCTCTTTCAAGAACGCTTTGGTACTCAAAGGTGGTTATTTTTCTTTTAAGCTCCCCATATTTATCGGGGCAAAAAGATGGAGTATATTGGCTCATAAGAGAGAGCTTAAAAGAGCTTATATCGTAATTTATCGACACGTCCTCAAGTATTTTTATTGAATCCTTGCGCAAACCGGGTAAAACGAGATGGCGCATAATGACGCCTTTTTTCATAAGACCGTCCTTTATTATCACCTTTGGTTGCGCTTCTATCATCTTGCCGAGCGATTTTTTGGCATAAAGGTAATAATCGGGCGCAAAAGAGTATTTCGCGCTCACCTCGGGCGAAAAATACTTCATATCGGTAAGAAATATATCAACAAACTCCGACACACGCTCAATAGTTTCGGGCAGTTCATACCCCGAGGTGTTATATACTATCGGAATTTTAAGTTTATCACGTATTAGCGACACGCTCTCGGCTATTTTATCCGCAAAATGCGTAGGAGTAACAAGATTTATATTGTATGCGCCCATATCCTGCAAGGCAAGCATTTCATCTGCAAGCTCCCGAACGCTTATCTCTTTTCCTATCTCGCCGCTTCTTATATCGCGGTTCTGGCAATAAACGCAGCCGAGAGAGCAACCCGAGAAAAATATCGCTCCGCTTCCGCCCTGTCCCTCGTTTTTTTCGGTGCAACCCTGCATATTTTCGGTTTTATCGACACTCCCTCGCGTGTTTTCCGAATTATCCACACTCCTGCGGGTATTTTCCGTTTTATTCACACTTCCCCGCACATTTTGAGTTTTATCCACACTCTGCCGTGCATTTTCCGCTCTCTCTGCCGCGGAGCAAGCATTTTCCGCACTATCCGTGTCAAATTGTTGCTTTTTGCAAGGCGTGTCCTCCTCATCGCACGAAAAGGGGCTTTTTTCGGGCAGTCTTGTCGAAATTAACGGTTCCTCCCACATATGAAGCATAGTTTTGGCTACTTTTATCTTGTCACCCATATGGCAAAAGCCTTTTGTAACGCTCCTGTCAACTCCGCACCTGCGTGGGCAAAGCATACACTCCATAGGTTATATCTCCCCTGCGGTCAATTTTATTATCTTTTTTATATCGTCCGGCTGATTTTTCGCTTCCGTTGCGGCTCTATTGCGCTTTATCTCTCCGCACTTACGACACTTATGTATTATAACGTATCCTTTTTTGGAGTCAAGCTCCACGCGTATGGGGTCCATTATGCCCCCACATTCGTTCGCTCTGTCCCCCGGCATTATATCAACGTGCTTTGAGCAAAGGCAAAACGGGCAATGGTTTCTCGAAGAATATCCGAGCGGCTCAACCCTTGCCCCGCAGTTTTCACATATAAATCCGTTGTCGTTTTTAGTAAATCTTTTACTTTCCATTTCTTCTCCGTTAAACCTCGCCAAAAAGATCCAAAGCCTCGCCCTTACCGCATACTTCCGCCGCGTATTTTCGTCACTTTCACCTCTGCCGCCCGCGCTTTTCGTTGCCGTGCGCTTCCGTCGCCCTGCGCTTTCGTGACCGTGTGCTTTCATTACGTGGTTTTTTTGTTTCCGCGCGCTCTTGTTCACCGCACACTTCCGTCACCCTGTGCTTTGCCACCGCACATTTCAGTCGCCACGCGCTCCGTTGGGCGCGTTTTCACCATCGCGTACTTTTACCGCCGTCTGCTTTATTTGCCGACACAAAAATGCGAGAATATCTCGTTTACTATTTCCTCGCTCACGTTTCTTGAATCTATCATTTCAAGCTCGGCAAGCGCTCTCTCCAAGGAATAGCACACTATATCGTTGCTCTCGCCCGATATAAGCGCTTCTCTTGCCTCTTTCGCCCCATCGAGTGCGAGCTTTACCGACGAGTGCTGTCTTGCGTTCGATATTACCGCGTCGGAGGAAATATTTATCTCGGAAAGGTCGTACATTTTTGATACAATTTCCGCAATTATCGACACTCCCTCGCCTGTTTTTGCGGAAACTGACGCCACGTATTTGAATTTTTCCCGGATTTTTTTCTCAAATTCGGGCGATATTTTCTTCTCGCAATCGCACTTATTTATAACCGCTATTGCACTTTTGCCGTTTGCAAGGTCTATTATCTCACTATCGAGCGCATTTTCCTTTGTTGAAGCGTCAAAAACGCATATAATAAGCTCTGCCTCGTTTATCTTTGATTTTGCGCGCTCAACGCCTATTTTTTCAACCGCATCCGTAGTTTCTCTGATACCCGCCGTGTCGGAAAGTGAAAGAGTTACTCCTCCGAGCGACACGGTGTGTTCTATTACATCCCTCGTAGTACCCTCAATATCGGTAACTATCGACACGTCGCTGCCAAAAATTCTGTTATAAAGCGTGCTTTTGCCCGAGTTTGGCTTGCCTGCAACAGACGTTTTTATCCCCTCGGCAATCGCACGGCCGGCGCGGTAGCTTTTTTTGAGATTTTCAAGCTCCGATACGATTTTGTCGAGGGAGTGTCGCATTTCTTCTCTCTCTACCTCGGCAATATCCTCGTCGGGATAATCTATTGTCGCATAGGAACGTGAGAGCATTGCAAGCATATTCTCCCTTATTTCAGAGAGTTTTGAGGAAAGAACGCCTCTTTCCTGCGACGAGGAAAGCTTTAATTGGTTGTCCGTTCTTGCGTCTATTATCGCCCCTACCGCCTCCGCACGTGAAAGGGTGAGCTTGCCGTTTATATAGGCGCGCCTTGTAAACTCTCCCGCCTCGGCAATTCTTGCACCGGACGAGAGCACCGCTTCAAGCACGGCAGACGTTACGTATATGCCACCGTGACAGCAAATTTCGCACACGTCCTCGCCCGTATATGAGTGAGGTGCGGCAAAATAGGTAAGCGTACCGTCGTCTATTATCTCGTTTTCCCTTATAATATCGCCGTAGAGGCACTTTCTCGGCGCTATTTCAGCTCCGTGGGTACGAAATACCTTCTTTGCCACTTCCAAGGCGTCAGGACCGCTTATTCTTATCATAGCGACGCCTCCCTTGCCTTTTGCCGTAGATACGGCGGCTATCGTATCCTCAATCATAATATCACCTCTCTGTTCAAGGACATTTTACCACACTTGCAAGCTTATTGCAATAAAAAACTTATACATAAAAACCGCGGATCTGCACCGTTTTGTGCGGACCCGCAATAATCAATTATTTATCATATGCCTGCATTTCTAACGTTATGAAGCCACGTCAATTTACCGCTTTTATCCGAATGAAAGTAACTTTTTATCGCCGTTTATTTTCCCAGCTTGCATTTTAGCATAATTAAGGAGGTAAACGCTATCTTTACACCGAGCATTAAGGCGATTGCGTCGCATAAGCGGACTTTTAAGGTGTGAGAGCATTGTATGGAGCCGCTTGTGCTGCCCGAGGAGCAACTGCATAAGGACTGCTCTTGTGAGATGCTACCACCACTCTGTGAGCCCCTTGAAGCGCCGTTTTTGCCCTGTGCGCAGTTTGACCCGCCGTCGCACGCCTGCGTGCTTTGTGAGCCGCCCTTTGCGCTCTGCCCGTCCTTCGCTCCGTTTGAGTTGTTATTGCCCGTATCGGCGTTTTGTGAGCCTCCGTTTTCACCTTGCGAGCTTTGCCCGTAGTTGCCGCCCTGCGCGCTCTGCGATGCATTATTACCGTTTTGAGTGCCCCGGGAACCGCCGTTTGCACCTTGCGAATTACCGTTTTCCCCTTGCTTGCTAACTGACAGACTCTCGGAAAAGGTGAGTGTGAGCACCGTGCGCTCGGGAGCGTTTCTGAATTGATTTATTTTTTCAAACATATCTTCCTCCGTAAATCGAGAAATATTTTTATATATTTTGTCCGAAATCTCGCTTTATATTCATTTTTCATCGACTTGTTTTTCCATATTATTCCTATAAGTTAACCCGAATCGACGGTGTATAAGTTTTCAATCCATATTTTACCATTTATTTACAGCACACTTCTACAAAAAATACAGTCGGGAAATGGTATAATCGGTACAAGCCTGCGATTATAGGTAAAATCGCAGTAAAAATCAAAAACGAAGGAAAAGAGAGGAAAAGGAAATGAAAATTTACTACCAAAGCAACAAAAAGCCAAGCGAGGACACGATGATCCATCAAATCGAGGTAAGCAAAATCGTGCCTAACCCCAATCAACCGAGAAAAGATTTTGCCGACGAGGCAATCCTAAAGCTTGCGGACAGCATACGGCAATACGGCATAATACAACCGCTTACCGTGCGCCAGACGGGTGACGGATACGAGCTTATATCGGGCGAAAGACGTTTAAGAGCATCAAAAGAGCTTGGAATGGAAACCGTTCCCTGCGTAATTATGAACGTAAACGAGATGAAATCTGCCGAAATGTCCATAATTGAGAATCTTTTAAGAGAGGATCTTAATATCTTTGAACAGGCGCACGCAATAGAAACTCTTATAGATACATATGACTTAACGCAGGAGCAAATAGCAAAGAAGTTGTCCAACAGTCAGTCCTTTATAGCAAACAAGCTCCGCCTTTTGCGCCTCGGCGATGAGGAAAGGGAAAAAATACTTAAAAACAACCTCACGGAAAGGCACGCGAGGGCGCTTTTACGCATTTACGATACAGACACAAGGCGAAAAGTCCTTGACAGAATAATAGAGGAAGGGCTTAACGTTACACGGAGCGAGGAGCTGATAGAAAAGATTATAGTTTCCTCTAAAATTGAAGCGCGTGATAATATACCAAGCGTAAGAACGTTTAAGGACGTAAAATCATTCTATCTGGCGATAGACAGAGCCATAGATTCCGTAAAGAATAGCGGAATCAACATAAAGAGCAGGCGAATAGAAAACGATGAGTTTACGGAATTGACTATTCTGATACCGAAAACCGAAGCTCCGAAAGAGCTTGTAAAAGAGGCCATATAAGTATTCCCCTCTGCGAATATTGCACGAAAAATTATGTTTCACGTGAAACATTGATGTTTTTGTCGCATATTGTTGTTTCACGTGAAACATTATAGTTTTCCGTATGGTGTTTGTTTCACGTGAAACATTGGAAGCGGACCCCGCGGTATAAAAGCCGGGGTACTGTAAAATATCGCTCGGCGCGTGGGATATTGGGCGTGGCGCGCACGGAGGATGGCTCTTTTGCGTGCGCATAGCAAAAATGTAATTAAAGAGAGGTAAATAGCCTCTCTTTTTTGTTACTTCCTCCGTTTTGGGTGGCGCGGGGGTGGGTTTTGGCGTGGGGGTGGTTATTTGAGCTCTCATTTTTATTTTAGATTGTTTCACGTGAAACTTTTGTGTGAAGTTGTAAAATGCTATTGATTTTTCGATATATACGTGATAGAATAAAGACAGTAGATTTTCGCATCAATATAAATGAAGGAAAAAGCGATGTCCTATATTATTTCATTTGCAAATCAAAAGGGCGGCGTGGGAAAAACCACATCGGCGATAAATACGGCGGCGGCGCTTGCTATGCTCGGTAAAAAGGTCCTTCTTGTTGACCTTGATCCGCAGGGAAGCTCGACAAGCGGGGTAGGAATACATAAAGGTTCTCTCTCGTGCACGTCATACAGCGTTATTTCCGGTGCATGCAATATAAAAGACGCAATAATACAGACCAAATTCAAAAACTTATCACTCATACCGTCCAATATATCACTCGCGGCAAGCGAAATTGAGATTGCATCGCAAAAGG
Source organism: uncultured Clostridia bacterium (assembly GCA_946061315.1). Classification (GTDB taxonomy): domain Bacteria; phylum Bacillota; class Clostridia; order Oscillospirales; family CAG-272; genus RGIG2000. The sequence goes on from CAMGRB010000028.1 coordinate 6,533, forward strand.
ACAGAGAATATTTCCTTAAAAACCGCATTGATGAATTAGCAAAAGAGAATCTGTACGATTACATAATTATAGACTGCCCTCCCTCACTCGGTCTGCTAACGATAAACGCTCTGAGTGCAAGCCGTGGAGTTATCGTACCCATACAATGCGAATATTACTCGCTTGAGGGTCTTTCGCAGCTTATGATGACGGTAAAAACGGTAAAACAACTATATAACCGTTTCCTCACGGTTACGGGAATACTCATTACAATGTATAATCCGAGATATAAACTCTCAACGCAAGTCTACGCCGAGCTTGAAAAATACTATCAAGATAAGCTCTTTAAGGCAAAGATACCGCGCAGCGTTGTTTTGTCCGAGGCGCCGAGCTTCGGAGAGCCTATACAGTACTACGCAAGATATTCAAAGGGAAGCCTCGAATATCAGGATTTAGCAAAAGAGATCATATCGAGAACAGAAATATAAAGATAAGGAGATAAAAGAATGAAAAAGGGACTTGGAAAAGGACTTGAATCAATTTTTGCCGACAACTACGTAGAGCCGTCTGCTTCCTCGCAGGAAAGCGGCGTTCAGACGCTCCGAATTTCAGAAATTGAGCCGAAAAGCGACCAGCCGAGAAAGTATTTTGACACCGAATCGCTCACTCAATTATCGGAATCGATAGCGCAGAACGGACTTATACAACCGATAGTAGTAAGAGAAAGCGGCGGTGGCTTTTATCAGATAATCGCAGGAGAGCGCCGTTGGAGAGCCGCAAAGATGGCAGGTCTTACGGAAATACCCGCAATAATTATGCAGGCTGACGCATTAAAGGCGGCAGAGCTCGCTATTATAGAAAACGTACAGAGAGAAGACCTCAATCCTTACGAAGAAGCGGACGCATACGCAACGCTTATGGAAAAGTTCGATCTGACGCAAGAGGAGGTTGCTTCAAGAGTAGGCAAGAGCAGAAGTGCCGTTGCAAACACTATGAGGCTTCTCGATTTGCCCGATGAAGTAATAGAAATGCTCAAAACGGGCGATATTTCCGCAGGGCACGCACGCGCTTTGCTCGGTCTTAAAAACAAAGACGATATAGTAGATACCGCCAATAAAATACTTATCCGTTCGCTCTCGGTAAGAGATACCGAAGATCTTGTAAAAAAGCTCAACAAAATTTATGAGCAGGGCTTAAAAGGAGAAGAAATCTCCGAAGAAGACGAGCTTAAGGTAGATTACGTAAAAGAGCTTGAGAAAAAGGCTATGTCCTTAACCGGCAAGAGAATCAAGATAGTATCAAAGGGCAAATACCGCTCTGTAAGCGTGGAATACGTAGACAACGAGGACCTTGAAGAATTACTTATTAAAATTTGCGGTAAAAAGATACTTGAAGAATGACCCCTTCGTGAAAATAATGGAAAATTTTGGGTGTAAATGTCGATTTACGTCCAATAAGGCAAAGAACTCGGAGGAAGAAAAATGGTTTCATTCATTACATCAACCTACGTTTCAATAGACGTTATCGTCTGGTCCATATGCATAGGTGCCAATCTCGCCGTTCTTTTGGGATATTTCTCAAAAAACTACGTCGGCGTTTTCGTAAGGAGGCTCCTTGACTCCGGCACGGGCGAGGAAAACGCCAAAACGATATACGATCTCGGACTTGAAAAGCAATTTATAATGAAATATCTTTTGCGGGATCTGTCCTCGTTGAGAAACACCGTTTCGGTAATCGGCGGCGCTTTACCAAAGGTCAAAGTAACCGCAAAAAACGGCAAAGAGCGTGAAGATATCGATTGGCAGAGCGCAAAATTCTATATTTCAACAAGGAATGAGGAGAAGGCGCGCCACTCCTACGGGACGAAGTTCAAATGGTTCTATCTGCCCGTTTTCATCGTCCTCTCGTGCCTTTGCGCGTGGGGAATGACTTACCTCGTGCCGTACATTTTTTCCCTTGTGGGACTTTCATAACAAAATAATCGCCGAGTAAACCTCGGCGGTTTTTGTTTTGCAAAATAGTTCTTTGCCGAACGATTTTAAGGAGCGGACAGGGTCAGAAAGAAATATAGATGATAGCGAAAATCTGCTCCGTCTTTGTGCTGTGCTTTTAATTCGTTTCGTAAAAAGCGGCGGAAATCCGCCGCTTTTTAGGGTATCAAAATAAATTATTTAAGTGCGCTTTTCAGGTCGTCGAGCCAGGCGGCGCTTGAGGCGTCACTGGGCATTTTAAGGTCGCCACGCGGGGAGAGCGCAACCGAGCCTATCTTTACGCCGTCGGGCGAGCAGGAGCGCTTGAACTGCTGGGCAAAGAAGCGTTTTATAAAGACTTCAAGCCACTTATATATCGTCTGCTCGTCGAAGATTCCCTTAAATGCAAGCTTTGCAAGGCGGTAAACCTTTGACGGTGTAAACGAGAGCCTCAACATATTGTAAAGGAAGAAATCGTGAAGCTCGTAAGGTCCTACAAGCTCCTCCGTCCTCTGCGCTATATCGCCGTCCTTCGGGGGCAAGAGCTCGGGGGAAACGGGGGTATTTAAGACGTCGTCAAGTATTGCTTTTATCTCGCCGCCCTCTTTGTCGGCAAAATAGCCTACAACGTATCTTACAAGCGTTTTGGGAACAGAGCAGTTTACGTTGTACATAGACATATGGTCCGCATTGTAGGTAGACCAGCCGAGCGCAATTTCGGAAAGGTCGCCCGTGCCGACAACAAGACCGCCGAGATCGTTTGCAATATCCATAAGAACCTGCGTTCTCTCCCTTGCCTGTGCGTTTTCAAACGTGACGTTCAAAACGCTCTTATCGTGCCCTATATTCTTAAAATGAAGCTCGACCGCATCGGAGATATTGACCTCCTTAAAGGTTGCGCCAAGCGCCTCACAGAGCTTTTCGGCATTGGATCTTGTCCTCTTGGTAGTGCCGAAGCAGGGCATGGTGACCGCGACTATATTTTTGCGTTCCCAGCCTATATAATCCGCCGCACGTGTCGTTGCAAGGAGCGCAAGCGTGGAATCAAGTCCACCCGAAATTCCTATCACGGCGCATTTTGAACGGGTGACGGCAAGCCTTTTTGCAAGCGCGTGGGACTGCATGGTGAGTATCTGCTCACAGCGGCTCTGCCTTACGGTAATATCCGAGGGGACGAACGGGGCTTTGTCTATTTTTCTTGTAAGCTCCGTTTCGGTAACCTTCAAAGAGAAGTCTATAAAGCGGGCTTGCTTTTCCGTTTCGGTATCAAACGTGTTTGCCCTTATGCGTTGATTTGCAAGCTTGTCAACGTCTATTTCCGTTATAATATCTCCGTTTTTGTGCGCAAACGGTTTTGACTCCGCAAGTATCGTGCCGTTTTCGGCAATAATATTGTGGGCACTGAAAATAACGTCGGTGGTGGATTCGCTCTCGGGGGCATCGGTATATAAATATGCGCACATAAGCGACGCGCTCTTGCCGGATGCCGTCCGAGCCTAAGCCGTAGAACTTGCAGGAAGTAGAACCTGCGGGCGCGGCGTCGAAGTTCTCCGAAAAATCGAGCGAAGAATC
>CAMGRB010000029.1 GCA_946061315.1 uncultured Clostridia bacterium
TTTTATGGTTTTGCTCCGTTCTATTTATAATTGTATTTTTCTGCGCTTTTGACAGGGAGAGTTATCTCACTCTTGCAGCTTCTATAGTCGGTGCCACCGCATTGATTTTCAACGCAAAAGGCAATCCGACGGGACCTTTTCTGCTCATTATATTCTGTATTCTCTACGGAATAATATCGTTCGGCTTTGCCTATTACGGAGAGATGATTACTTTTCTCGGCATGAGCGCACCTATGAGCCTGTTTTCGCTTATCTCGTGGCTTAAAAATCCTTACAGTAAGGGTAAAGTAGAGGTGAGAGTAAACAGACTTAAAAATAAAGAAATAATTTTCATATTCGTTCTCACTTTGTTTATGACGGTCGCATTTTACTTTATTCTTAAAGCGTTTAACACCGCAAATCTGATTATGAGCACATTGTCAGTCAGTACAAGCTTCTTTGCCGTTTGTCTGACATTTCGCAGGAGTGTGTTTTTCCCGCTTGCATATGCGGTAAATGACGTTGTCCTCATTATAATGTGGATAATGGCGGCTATTACCGATATATCGTACGTTTCCGTCATCGTTTGCTTTATCGTCTTTTTGATAAACGATATGAACGGCTTTTTCAGCTGGCTCCGTATGCAAAAAAGGCAGGAAAATTAAAGCAAATCTATCACTCTCAAAAGTAAAAATCGCAAGCCGAGAGGTCGGCTTGCGGTTTTTTTATAGTCGGATTGATAAAATTGCGGTTTTCGGCAGGGTGATGGGCTTTTTGGGATCTATGGTTGTTTGTGAAACGGTGACTGTATCGGGAGATTCAAAAGTGTTGTGTGCGTGCATATCGTCCGAATACAGAATTGACGCCTCGGCGGTATCTGGCATATCGTTTCCTATGCTCTCGAGTGAAATTTCAAAGTCTTGGTTGCAGGAAAGGTTTGCTATTGTGACAAGCGTCTTTCCTTCCTTAACGGAAGCAGATACGGAAACGGAAGAACTAAAATCTCCGTTATCGGTGACAAATGTCTCTATTGCTTGCGCGCCCTGGTGCTCCTTGTACATATCAAAAACGTGATACGTGGGGGTTACTATGCAGTCTTTTCCCGAAGTAAGAAAAAGAGAATGAATACAGTTGACGAGTTGAGCGACGTTTGCCATGCGTATTTTATCGCAATGATTGTTGAATATATTGAGCGTAAGAGCAGTTACCGCCGCATCACGCATTGTGCTTTGTTGCTCAAAAAGGTTGCGCCCCTTGCTCGGTCCCGAGCCGTCCGGGTACCAGCAGCCCCATTCGTCAATTACGAGCTTTGCGCTATCCTGCATACCGTGTCCGCAGATAATATTCCAGTTCCGCACAATGATTTTTTCTATTTCCGATGCCTGCGAAAGCTGTTTATACCATTCTTCATCGGTGAATTTCAATGGATCTCCTGCACTTCCGCAATAATAGTGCATTGCAAATCCGTTGATATGACGCTCCGAATTTACAAGAGTACGCATAAGAGTGTCGGTCCATGAAAAATCCGTTGCGTTTTCACCGCAGGCAAATAACTCGGTATTTGGAAATACGTTGTACATAATTTCCGAAAATCTACGGAATTCATTTCCGTAAAATTCAGGGCTCATATTGCCGCCTCCGCCCCAATTCTCGTTTCCGACGCCCCAGAACGGTATGTTAAAAGGCTCGGGGTGTCCGTTTTTTTCGCGTTCGATAGCAAGTGTGGTCGTTCCCCTTGCAGAGAGGCAGTAGTCCATCCAATTAAGGATATGTAAGGGTTGAACGCTTGTAAGATTTGCGGCAAAATAAGCCTTGGCTCCTACAGCCTCGCAAAAATCAATAAATTCGTGCGTGCCGACTTTATTTGGCTCAAAGCGCCCGTCCCATCTTGTCCACCAGTTATGGCGCACGGGGCGCTCCTTGCCTATTCCGTCACGCCAGTCATAAGTTTCGGAAAAGCATCCGCCCGGCCACCGCACAACAGGCGCTTTAATGGCACGCAACTTCTCTATTATTTCTTTTCTGAAGCCTTTTATATTCGGCACGTCGGAGTCTTTGCCTACCCATATGCCGTCATAGATGACGCTACCCAAATGCTCGGTAAAATGCCCGTAAATTTCGGGTGCGATAGATCCCACGACCTTCGGATACATAAGATATATTTTTTTCATAATGATCCCCTTTAGCTTATTTATTTGTTTTTTATGATTTTAGCATAGTTGCTTTTGCATTAACTTTCGGCAAACCATTGCATTGACGGCTCATCGCCCTCGGGCAATCTCTAATGGACGTAATCGTGATAGAAATTATTAATGCGGTTCGGTTTATTATATTATATATGAGCCGGGGTTAATAGTCAATAGTACACTTGATTTTTTAATTTTAGAATTGCAAATAAATTTACCGAAAGATAATCGCTTTGGTGTTTTAATAAAAAGACAGAGCAAGCGATATAAAACTTGCTCTGTGTGGTGCGAGAAACGGGACTTGAACCCGTATGGATGAACCACACGCCCCTCAAACGTGCGCGTCTGCCAGTTCCGCCACTCTCGCATATATATTTCAAGGTTTTTCAACCTTGCTCAACCATTATACTAAAACTGCGGCGACTTGTCAAGACTTTTTTTCGATTTTTACAAAATTATTTTAAGCAAAACGGAAACGAAACGTGCGGGGAAGTGAAAATGCGACACTTCCCCGCATATTTTCTGTGAATTACATAAGACGCAACTCTTGATTGCGCTTTTTGCCGAGCTTTATTCTGCCCGAAATATCAAAGGGTGAGATATACGATGATTGTCGCTATAGCGCCGACACACATAAGCGCGGCGAGAATTATTGCGAGCAACTGCGTCATTCTCAATTTAACTTTTTTCCTTTGAGTCTGCTTTCCCATTTTATTTCTCTCCTATTTTCATTTGTTTCGATGATATATCCTTATCAAGTGTCAAAACGCCCGTGGCGGGAATTTTGAGCTTGCGGTACCTCGAATGAGCCTCGGGGTATCTTGCTTCATAATCGGTTAATACCTCGGTTATCTTCTGGTTCTTTTTAAGGTTCATTGCAAAGACGGTAGTTCCTATCGACGTTCTCGTAGTCTTTACGGGGATAAGCGACGGCTTTATCAAAATCGCCTTGGATTCCGAGTTTATAATGAGTATCGGGTCGTCGCTCTGCTCGTATATTACGCTGACTATCGGAGATACGTCCGAATACGCCTTTTTAAGCTTTTTTCTTGAACCCTGTGTCGCATATTGGCTCATCGGCACCCTTACCGCTTTGCCGTTTTCAAAGACGAAAATAAGGTTTTGGTTTTCGTCAAACGACGGATTTACTCTCATAAATATCGGGCGCTCGTCCTCGTCGAATTTGAGCTTTTTCGGCACGTAAATTCCAAGCTCCGAAGCCTTGGAAAGTTCAAAATCGGACACCTTGGCAAAGTACATCTGACACTTGTTGGTAAGGAACATAAGCTCGTCCTTGTTACTTACCTCAAGTTCATAGAGTATCTCGTCCCCTTCCTTTATCTTATGCTCGGAATTTCCTCTTAAGGACTGTTGCGTTATCTTTTTGAAATATCCGTCTTTTGTTAAGAATATCTTTGCATTAAAGTCCTCGATAAGAATTTCTTTGTCAAACTCCTTTATGTCGTCGGACTGGATGATAAGCGTTTTTCTCGGCTTGGCATATTTCTTCTTTATGTCCATAAGCTGTTTTATTATATACGCTCTCATTTTTATCTCGTCGTCGAGAATTTCCTTTATGGTTGCTATATCCTTTTTAAGGCTCTCTATATCGGCAAGACGGTTCATTATATATTCTCTGTTCAGGTGGCGGAGCTTTATGTCCGCTATATATTCCGCCTGATCCTTGTCTATGTCGAAGCCTTTCATAAGGTTGGGCACGACCTCGTCGTCCTTCTCGGTTTCTCTTACTATCTTGACTGCCTTGTCTATATCGAGCAGTATTTTGCCGAGTCCGAGCAAGAGGTGGAGCCTTGTATTTTTCTTTTCAAGCTCGAAATTAAATTCTCTCGTAAGGCAATTTATGCGGAATCTTATCCACTCCGTAAGTATGCCCTTTATTCCGAGCTGCTTGGGCGCCCCGTCTATCAAGACGTTGAAGTTGCAGGCAAAGCTATCCTCAAGAGGAGTAAACTTGAACAGCTTTTGCATAAGAGTGTCGGGGTTTGTGCCCTTTCTCAAATCTATAGTGAGCTTGAAGCCCTTTAAGTCTATCTCATCGCGGAAGTCCGTTATCTCTTTGAGCTTTCCCTCTTTGAACATATCGGAAATCTCTTTGAGTATCGCCTCTATAGAGGTAGAGTACGGTATTTCAAGTATCTCGATGCAGTTCTCCGCTTCGTCGTAAACGTACTTTGCGCGGAGCTTTACCGAGCCCTTTCCCGTTTCGTAAATCTTTCTCATCTGCTCCCTGTCGTAAACGACGTAGCCGCCGCCCGGAAAATCGGGGGCTTTCAATATATCGAGGAGCTTTTCCGTATCGGTCCTCGGTGAACGGAGTATCGCTATTGTCGCATCGCATACCTCGCCGAGATTGAAGGAGCATATTGACGATGCAAGTCCTACGGCAATACCGAGGTTTGCAGATACAAGCACGTTCGGGAAAGTGGTGGGGAGCAACCTCGGCTCCTTCATTGTGCTGTCGTAGTTATCTACCATATCGACGGCGTTTTTATCTATTCCCGCAAATATCTCGGTGCAAAACGGGTCAAGCTTCGCCTCGGTATATCTTGACGCGGCAAAAGCCATATCGCGACTGTACTGCTTGCCGAAGCTCCCTTTGGAGTCTATGAACGGGTGAAGAAGCGATTCGTTACCCCTTGTAAGTCTTACCATCGTTTCGTATATCGACATATCGCCGTGCGGATTGAGTTTCATCGTTTCGCCTACGATATTCGCGCTTTTGGTACGGTGACCCGTCATAAGCCCCATCTTATACATCGTATAAAGAAGTTTTCTGTGAGCCGGCTTGAAGCCGTCTATCTCGGGTATCGCACGTGAAACCATGACGCTCACCGCATACGGCATATAGTTAGTTTCTATAGTTTCTGTTATCGGTTGACGCACAGGCTCCGACTCGATATACTTTTCCTTTACTTCCTTTTTGATCTTTGCCATTCACACACCTCCTAAAACGTGATGCGCACACGCGCGTATCATTCTGTTATACATAGCAAGCGATTTGTCCTCGACAGAGGGAAGATGGGCGTATACGGTATCGACTTTAAGCTCGTCCGCCCTGCGAAGAAGAATAAACAACCGCCTTGTCTGTTCCCTTATATCGTCTTTTTTACCGACGGGTAAAAGATTTTTGTTTTCAAGCCTTGGTATTTCCTCGTCAAAGCACATAATCGCGCAGTTTTCGCTCCTTTGCTTTTCAAGTGCGAGGGATATAAAATCAATTTTTTTATCGTTTACAAGAAATAGGTTTGCTTTTGGCGCATAGTGCTTGTATTTCATACCGGGAGAGAGTGGTTTTTCTCCATCTTTAAGTTCGTTTATGACCGCATCCGCAACGGTGACGTTTTTGCATACCGACAAGAGCATTTCGCAGGTAACGGCGCCCGGACGGAGCATAGTTACAGAATCGTCCGTTATTTTTACCACCGTTGACTCAACGCCTATATCGCACTCCCCGCCGTCTATTATAAGCGGAATAATTCCGTCCATATCGTCAAAAACATATTTTGCCGTCGTGGGTGAGGGTCTGCCCGACCTGTTTGCCGACGGGGCGGCAATGGGAACGCCCGAATATTCTATCAGCTTGTGTGCCACGGGATTTACGGGGCATCTTACAGCCACGGAATCAAGCCCTGCCGTGACCGAATACGGTATGACCTCTTTTTTCGGCAGGATCACGGTAAGCGGTCCCGGCATAAACTTTTTTGCAAGCTTATAATAAAGCTCGTTCGTATAAGCTATTTTTTCCGCGTCCTCAAAAGACGCTATATGTACTATTAAAGGGTTATCGGCAGGGCGTCCCTTTGCCCTGAAAATATTCAAGCACGCCTCGGCGTCGTATGCGTTTGCGCCAAGACCGTAAACGGTTTCCGTCGGAAATGCGACAAGTCCACCGTCTTTTATTATGTCCGAAGCTTTTTTAAGAATAAGCTCGTCGTTTCCCTCTCCTGTTTTCAGAACTTCCGTTTTCATTTTCCCTGCCTACCGTCTTTTATGAGTTATTGCCTTTTAATTTCTCCGCCGCATCTGCGGTTGCCAGCTTGTCGAGCATTTCGCCGATATTGCCGTTTAAGAAGGATTCAAGCGAATAGACCGTATATCCTATGCGGTGGTCGGTCACACGCCCCTGCGGATAGTTATAAGTTCTTATTCTCTCGCTCCTGTCGCCCGTGCCGACCTGACTTTTGCGCTCGGAGGCTATTTTATCGTTCATCTCGCGCTGCTTTATATCGTAAAGCTTTGCTTTGAGAAGCCTGAAAGCCTTGTCCTTATTTTTGAACTGACTGCGCTCGTCCTGGCACTCGACGACAATGCCCGTCGGCTTATGAATAAGTCTTATTGCGGATTCGGTCTTGTTTATATGCTGTCCGCCCGCACCGCTGCTCTTGCACGTTTCCACGGTCACGTCGGAGGGCGATATTTCTATTTCCACGTCCTCTGCCTCGGGAAGTACCGCAACCGTCGCCGTCGAGGTGTGTATTCTGCCCTGCGTTTCCGTTTCGGGCACACGCTGTACCCTGTGAACTCCGCTCTCGAATTTGAAGCGTGAGTATGCTCCGTCACCCGAGATCATAAAGGTTATTTCCTTGTATCCGCCAAGACCCGTTTCATTGAAGTTCATAAGCTCGGTTTTATAGCACGATGCGTCGGCGTACATTGTGTACATACGGTAAAGGACGGAGGCAAAAAGCGCCGCCTCCTCGCCGCCCGCACCTGCTCTTATTTCGATAATTACGTTTTTATCGTCGTTCGGGTCCTTGGGTATAAGAAGTATTTTGAGCTGTTCCTCAACGGAGGATATTGCTTCCTTGCACTCCTTGTATTCGGAAAGCGCCATATCGTAAAGCTCGCCGCTTTCCTCCTCCATAAGAGTTTTTGCACCCTCCATATCGGACAAAAGCTTCTTATACTCGCGGTATTTTTCAATGACCGGCGTCAGATTTTTGTATTCCTTCATCGCCTTTGCAAAGGCTTCTTTATCCGACGCAGTTTCGGGGGCGGAAAGGGATTTCTCTATTTCAAGGTATCTGTTTTCCGCCTCTTTTAGTCTTTCAAACATTTTTGTTCCTTACTGCTTCTTTACGAGATGTATCGCAAAGCCGCATATTTCGTCTTTAAGGTATATGACTTTAAGGTTGCCCTTATCGTCGTAGCCTGCGCTCTCTTCGATAAATCCGATGCCCATACGCTCAAGATATGCTCTCGCTCTGTCGGGGAAATTGGTGGCTATGGCTATATGACCGTTCTTTCCGTAGAAAGGCGTGTGCATAAACTCAAAATCCGTACCGCAAAACGTCGATTTGTTGCCCTCTTTGTATTCAAGCCCGAAAAGGTGAGAAACCAGCTTTGCCGCCGAGGTTGCCTCCTCCTTGTTTTCGCAGTTTATTCCGACGTGAACAAGCTTGAAGCCGAGCATTTTCATAACGGCGCTTCTCGTAAGTGCGGTTATCTCGTCGAATTTGCCCGCTTCTATAAGGGAATCCTTTACCATAAAGCTTCCGCCGCAGGCAATTATCTTGTTAAACGAGAGGTACGAGAGCATATTGTCCTCGTTGATACCGCCAGTCGGCATAAATTTTATATTGCCGTAAGGTGCGCTCATCGACTTTATCATATTTATTCCGCCCGCCGCTTCCGCAGGGAAGAATTTTACGGCTTTAAGACCAAGCTCCATTGCCGCCTCGACCTCGCTCGGAGTTGCGCAACCCGGCAAAACGGGAACGCCCTTTTCGATGCAATGCTTTACCACCCTCGGATTAAATCCGGGTGAAACTATAAATTTTGCGCCTGCCGCGCAAGCCTCGTCTGCCTGCTCGGGCGTTAAAACCGTACCTGCGCCGACGAGCATATCGGGGAGCGCTTTGGTCACAAGCTCGATAGCCTCTTTTGCGCAAGCGGTGCGGAAGGTTATCTCCGCACAGTTAAGACCGCCCTCCGCGAGTGCTTTTGCAAGCGGAACTGCCTTTTCCTTATCGGTTATCTTTATTACCGGCACAAGACCGTAATCGTGAAGTTGTTCAAAAATATCTTTCATATCTCTGTCCTTTTATATGCTTTTCCCTTCGTGCTCGCGCACGAAGGGATGATTTATTGTCGGCTTACGCTCTTTTATTATTTGAAGAATGCGCAGATTGCCTTATGGGTCTGATAGAGGTCGTTTTTCGAGATAACCTCGAGAGGTGCGTGCATTGAAAGCACCGGTACGCCGAGATCGACGGTGTTGATATTGTGGTTTGCTATATACATAGCTACCGTTCCGCCGCCGCCTGCGTCAACCTTACCGAGTTCAGCCGTCTGCCATACGACTTTTCCGTCCTCAAACATTTTTCTTATGCGTGCAACGTACTCTGCACTTGCGTCGTTTGTGGAGCTCTTTCCTCTTGCTCCCGTGTATTTATTCATAACGACACCGCAGTTTACTATTGCGCTGTTTCTCTTTTCAAATACGTCGGAGTACATGGGATCGTAGCCGGCGCTGACGTCTGCGGAGAGGCAGATGGAGTTTGCCTTTACAACTCTGAAGTTACCGCCAAGAGCGTTGGCAATTTCCTCGATAACGTCGGAGATAAGATCGCATTGCATACCCGTTACGCCCTCGGACCCTATTTCCTCTTTATCGGCAAGAACGCACATAAGGGTGTGCTTGCTGTCCTTACTGTCGAGTATTGCGGTAACGGACGGATATGCGCATACTCTGTCATCGTGGCCGTAAGCGGCGATAAAGGTGCGGTCAAGACCGAGATCTCTCGGCTTGCCTGCGGGAGTTGCCACAAGCTCGGCGCTTACAAAGTCGTTTTCGGTAATGCCGTATTTTTCGTTAAGTATTTTGAGCATATGGAGCTTTACGTTGTCGTCCTTGCCCTCTCCTATCGGCTCGGAGCCTATAAGAAGGTTAAGTCCCTCTCCCGCAAATGCTCTTTCAAGCGGCTTTTGTGCCTGCTCTGCGGCAAGGTGCGGCAAAAGATCCGTTATGCAGAATACGGGATCTCCCTCGTCCTCGCCTATTACAACGTCTACGGTTTCACCGTTCGTTTTGCTCACTACTCCGTGAATGGCAAGGGGTATGGTTACCCACTGATACTTTCTTATTCCGCCGTAATAGTGCGTTTTAAGATATGCAAAGCCCTCGCTCTCATAAAGCGGATGCTGTTTCATATCGAGCCTCGGAGAATCTATATGTGCGGCGCTTATTCTGACACCGTTTTCGATATCCTCCGTTCCTATTCTCAAAAGATAAAGGCTCTTGCCTCTGTTGTTGAGGTAGTATTTTCCGCCTTTTTTGAGCTTGCCGCCGAGGACGTATTCTTCAAATCCCGCGTCCTTTGCCATCTTTATGGCTTCCTTTACAGCCTCGCGCTCGGTCTTTGCGTTGCCGAGGAACTTTTTATAGCCCTCCGCATACTCGGAAATAGCCTTCTTTTCCTCGTCCTTTGCCGCCTCGAAAACGCTTTCCTTTTTGTAGAAAAGCTTTTCTTTGAGTTGTTCTGTTTCTTTTTTGTTCATAATGTATCTCCTTACCGACAGTACAGTTTTTTGTATTTTTCCTGCGCCGTCTTTACTTTATTTACGTAATTTTTTGTTTCTTCAAATTTTATTTCGTATTCTTCCCCGGCAAGCCACCTGTCAACGTTGCCGATTCCCGCATTGTAGGCGGCAAATACGATTTCGTCCTCGCCGTATCT
>CAMGRB010000030.1 GCA_946061315.1 uncultured Clostridia bacterium
GTCGGTTTTCGGCCCCGTATAAGGTGTGAGTATCATGCCGACGATAACCGCAGACGTTGCTATAACGTCGCTTATACTGTCAACCGCAGAGGCTTTGAGCGCCGTCGAATTTATATGCTTTCCGAGTTTTCTGTAAAAGAGCGCCGTCAAAATCTTTACTAAAATAGTTGAAGCAATTATTATAATTCCTACCGTATCGTAAGACTCCGCGCCCGAATTTCCGATGAGCTTTTCCACGGAGGATTTGAGCATTTCAAGTCCCAGAAAAGCCACTATTACGGAGATGAACAGACTGCAAAGATACTCCATTCTTGCGTGCCCGTACGGGTGGTCCTTGTCGGCGGGCTTACCCGTCACCGTATATCCGACAACGGTTAAAACGTTGGAGCCTGCGTCGGAGAGGTTATTGAGCGAATCGACTATTACGGAGATACTGCCAACAAAAAGACCGATAAAAAGTTTTACGCCGAAAAGCAGTACGTTTGCCAAAATTCCTACAAAGCCCGCAAATCTGCCGACGCGCACGCGCACCTGTGCGTCGTCGCTCTTTTCGTAGTCCTTTATAATTTTTTCAAGCATTTTTACACCTTTTCAAAAATCGGGACGGAATACGAAAAGATGATCCTTCGTCTTGCCGTCCCTTTAATATCTAATAGTAGAATATCACACAAACGCCCCGTTGTCAACAAATAAAAAAGTTTTTTGAATAATATTTTGTTTTCGGGTGCATACTACCGTTGTAAAAAAATTGTGAAAGGACAATAAAACCAATGGAAGAAAACAAAAAGAATGCAAGAATTTTTTACCTTACTTTAGCGGTTGTGCTTACCGTCGTCGTGGTGCTCGTTATCGCGACAACCGTTGCGCGCCGCAACAGTCCGATAACGGACACGGGAGCAAGCACAGATACAGGCACTGACCGCCCGTCGTTCAATGAGGATGAGCTGCCCACGTTTATACTGCCCGTCAGCGGTATTATAAGTATGGATTACAGCGATGACGTTCAGGTATTCTCAAAGACGATGAACGATTACAGAACTCACCTCGGCGTAGATATAAAATCGCCGATAGGCTCAAACGTTCTGGCTGTTGCGGACGGAGTTGTAACAAAGGTCTGGGAGGACCCCTTTATGGGAACGTGCGTTTCCATTCAGCACTCGGGCAACGCGGTAAGTATCTATAAAAATCTTGCAAAGAACGTTCAGGACGGCATAGTTATAGGCGCTTCGGTAAAATCGGGTGATATTATAGGTACGGTAGGCGAAACGGCGATGAATGAAATAGCCGAGGAGCCGCACCTGCACTACGAGTTAAAGGTAAACGATTTGTACGTTGACCCCAAGGAGCATATGACCTTCCCCTCCTCCGATATGAATTTTGAGGACGAGGTTACAGACACTTCAAACTGAAAACGTAAAATTTACAAAAGCGGACCTTGCCGATTGGCAAGGTCCCGCTTTTCTTTTACAAAAAAAGCACAGCCTGACGGTTGTGCTTTTTGATTTATAAGTTTTATGCCCAACGCATGCCGACGGGCTTTTCTTCCTTGATCATAACCTTGTCAAGAAATTCGACTGCCTTTTTAAGTCCCTCGTCGATGGTCATAAGGCTATCCTCGTGCTCTATCGAGAGAACTTTGTCATATCCGACAAGCCTTAAATTGCTTACAAAATCTCTCCAGAAATCCTCGCCGTGACCGTAGCCTACCGTGCGGAATATCCACGAACGGTGGATTTCGTCGCCGTAATGCTTATAGTCAAGCACGCCGTTTACCGCGGTGTTCTGTTCATCTATCTTCGTATCTTTTGCGTGTACGTGGTAGATAGCGCCTTTGAGTGCACGGATTGCGCAAACGGGATCTATTCCCTGCCATATAAGGTGGGACGGGTCAAGGTTTGCGCCGATAACGTCGCCTACGGCATCTCTTAATTTAAGCAGCGTTTCGGGATTGTAAACGCAGAAGCCGGGGTGCATTTCAAGCGCGATCTTCGTAACTCCGTGTGCTTTTGCAAATGCGGTCATCTCTTTCCAATAAGGAACGAGGATGCCCCATTGATAATCCTTTATCTGAAGAAATTCGTCGGGCCATGCGCAAGTTACCCAGTTGGGAAGCTTTGCATCGGGATCCGAGCCGGGACAGCCCGAAAAGCCGACTATCGTATCTACTCCGAGTTTTTCGGCAAGGAGTATCGCGTTTCTCATATCGTCGTCGTAAGCCTTTGCAAGCTTCTTGTCGGGGTGAACGGGGTTGCCGTGAGCCGCAAGAGCGCATATTTCAACGTCGTACTTTTTGAAGGTATCTTTGAAAGCCTGAAGCTTCTTCTCGTCTGCAAGAAGCTCTGCGGGGTTGCAATGGTCCTTTCCGGGATAGCCGCCCGCACCTATCTCAACGCTGTGAACGCCAAGACCCGAAATTATTTTAAGTGCCTCGTCAAGAGGCTTGCTGCCATAAAGGTTGGCAAGTACGCTTAATTTCATAAATTTACCTCCGAAAACTTTTTATTTGTTTTCAAAATAATAGGGTTTGCCCGTCTTTGCGGACTCGTAAATTCCTTCGAGTATCTGTGTTACGACAAGTGCCTGCTCGGGAAGGACTACCGGCTCTGTATCGTCAATGATGGATTTTATCCAGGCCTTTGCCTCACGGTATGCGGGGTCATCTCCGCCTGCGTCGTAGAAAGCAACTCCCTTGGTGCCGCCAAGCTGGGTAACGTAGGGTCTGCCGTGCTTTACGCCGTTTATTTCAAGCTTGCCCTGATCTATCATTCTTGCGCCCGCCTTCGTTCCGCAAACGGTGGTGCAAGCCTCTCTGTCCTCGGTGATGTTGAGTGCCCAGGAGGACTCAAGAACTATGGTTGCTCCGTTTTCCATAACGATAAAGCCGAATGCGCAGTCCTCAACGGTGAACTGCTTGGGATCCCAGTCGCCCCACGCATTACCCGTTTCGGTCTGATTGTTAAGTGCGTGATACGTAGTACCTACACAGTATTTGGGCTTGTAGTTGTTCATTGTCCAAAGTGTTAAGTCAAGTGCGTGCGTACCGATGTCTATAAGCGGTCCGCCACCCTGCTCGTACTCGTTTATAAATACTCCCCACGTAGGAACGGCACGGCGACGAAGAGCCGTTGCCTTTGCATAGTAAATATCTCCGAATACTCCGTCGTCTGCCTCTGCTTTGAGGTAAAGAGAGTCGTTTCTCTGTCTGTTCTGATAGCCTATCGTGAGTTTTTTGCCCGTGCGCTTTGCCGCGTCAAGCATCTTCTTTGCTTCCTCGGAGTTTATCGCCATCGGCTTTTCGCACATTACGTGCTTGCCTGCCTCAAGTGCGTCAACCGTGATGAAGCTGTGGCTTCTGTTCGGGGTGCAGACGTGCACTACGTCGATGCTCTTATCTTTAAGAAGCTCCTTGTAGTCCTTATAAACCTTTGCGCCCTCTACGCCGAAATCCTTTGCCGCCTTCTCGGCTCTTTCCACGATGATATCGCAGAATGCTACCATTTCAACCTCGGCTACCTTTTTGAGTGCGGGCATATGCTTTCCGTTGGCAATTCCGCCGCATCCTATGATGCCGACTTTAAGTTTCTTTTCCATGTTTATTCCTCCGTAAAGAATAACTTTTTCTTTAAGTAGATTCTAACATATGGCAAGCGTTATTTCAATAGTTTTTTGCCTTTTTGACACAAAAATTTTATATTTTTGCTATGCTCGTAACAAGCACTCCTCCGCTTGTGTGAACGACGCCGTAAGTGCCGCCTTTTCCTATGCTCCCCGGGTTAAAAAGCTGTATTCTTTTTTCTCCTACGTACTCACAGGTGTCAAGCGGTACGTGTGTATGCCCGAAAAACACGGCGTCGGCTCCCTTTGCGGCGGCGTATTCAAGTACCGTACCGTAGCCGTGCTTTACAAAATACTTATGACCGTGCGTGACAAGCACCTTTATTCCGTCAAAGTCAAGGACGGATTCGCTCGGCACTTCGCTTGTAAAATCACAGTTTCCCGAAACGCAGAAAAAGCAAAGGTCCGGGTATTTTCGCTTAACGTATTCTATATCGCGAAGCCCGTCGCCTAAAAATATCACGGCATCGCACATACCCGAGTGCGATGCAATTGCATCCGTTATTTTGCCGCTTGCGGAATGTGAATCAGAAAAAACGAGAAGTTTCATAAAATCCTCCCAGCGCTCCGTTTGTTGTATCACCGAGGCAAGTGGCGCCATAAAATGATATCAGCGATAATCAAACGGAGGAATTTTTGATATGAAAATAGATAAAAAAATGATAAATCTGCTCCTTATGCTAAACGACGACCAGCTTTGGAACACGCTTATGAAAGCCGCCTCCAAAAGCGGAGCCGAGGGTATTGGCAAGGTTGAACGCCCTGCGGATATGTCGAAAATAAGGGCTGCCCTTTCCGCCCTTACCGACGAGGATATATCCCGCGCCGCCGAGCTTTTCGGAAAGGGGAATAAGAATGGGTGAAAATAATTTTGAAGAAATTCTATCGTCGGTAATGTCCGACGGAGATTTGATGAGCAAAATTTCCGATATTGTAAAATCGAATAAAAGCGGGGACGTTGCAAGCTCTCTGCCCGACGTTATAGCCGCGCTCTCGCCCGTTCTTAACGGTAACAAAAAAGAGGGGGCGGAAAACTCGGGCAAGTCGCCTTTTGAAAACGACGGGACTGATACGTCGGTAAAATCCGACAATGGAAACGATGAAAAGGAAAACGTTGCCGAAGCGCTTATGAAAAACGGCAAGGATAGCGGAAATATTCTCTCCCTGCTCGCATCGGGAGGCAGGAGCTGCAAGCTTCTGCTCGCTCTGAAGCCGTACGTAAGCCGCGAGAGGAAAGAAATGATAGATACTATCGTCAGAGTGTCGCAGATTGCCGACATAATAAAAACGGTGAGGTGAGTAAGTATGTTTACACGTTATTCGGATATCGAGGTGCCGAAAAATTACAGCGGCAACAGATTCGGGCGGAACAGAGTGGAAGATACCACAACAAAAAAGCACGTAATGCAACCGCAAAGCACCGCATCAAGCATAACGCTTTCCCCGTCGTTTGAAGAAAAAATAGCACCTGCCGATAAGCTAAAATCAGACACTTCCCCCGAAATTTCTACAAATAGTGCAGACGGTAAGTACATAGAAAACGAAAATGAAGAAACGGTTACCGATGGCGCGGAAGCAGACGCAGGCGAACGTAAAAGTATCACAAAAAGCGGCGATAGAAAAAGCTTTTTCCGCGGTGCGCGTGACTTGGTGGAAAACGCAGAGGAAGCCAAAAACGCGTCGGAAGGTGATGATGAGGCATCGAAAGCGGAAAATGCGCAACACGTGTCGCCCATTTTAGCGGAAAATGAAGAAAAGAAGCATGCGTTAAACGGTAATTTTGCAAATTCGGGTCTTTCCAAAATAGCAGAGATGCTTGAAAAATCAAGCCCCGAGGACTTACTTCTCGTTATGCTTATAATTTTACTCGTAAGCGACACCGAAAACAAAAACGACGATATTGCCCTCACCCTTGCTCTGCTCCTGCTTTCCGACAAGAACAAAGGCGCGCAAAACGCCGAGTAAGTACGTAAAATCAAAATATTGTCGCTTGCCGACGTTTACAAGCCGTCAGGCTAATCTTAAAACGTCGGCAAAGCGACTTTTTATTTTGAATTGAAGCCGAAAATTTCTATGAACTTGTCTATCTTATCGTCAGAAGCAGATGAAGGTGCGTAGGCTCCGCTGCGGAGTGAATAATCTCCCTTTCTTTGCAATTCCCTTATCCTCAAATTTACTATGACGTGTTTGTTCTTATAGGACAAGCCTCGCTCTATGCCACATTCCTCGCATATGGAATCTACAAACGACGTCCTCGTTACTATCTGGGGAAAAAGAGCGCATACCCTCTCCTCCGCTATATCGAAATCAACGTCACCGAACTCGTCCGTCGGTACGGAAAGGCTTATATACAGAAATTCTTTTTCCTTTCTTGCATAAACGTCTATCGGATCCACGTAATTTATCTCGTTGAGTATAAATGCCACGGATATAAGGATCAGCTCGAGCTTTGATTTGATTGTATAAAACTCATCGTTTGACGTAAACGTCGCGTTGAGCTTCCTGTACGAATATCCTTTTTTATAGCTTATTCTGTCGGAAATGGTATTTATAAAATCGAGTATTTTTACGTTTTCACCGGTGTTGTCGTTTATCGCCTCGGAAAACGCGTAAAGTGCGTTCTTATCCCCGAACATCTTGTTTACGTCTTCATCGTTTTCGAGAAAAATCTCTATTGACTTGAACACACCTTTGCCGACAACCTTGACAACCGCTTTTCCATACGGCTGGACCTTGGTATTGACTACCTCCGTTTTGTCGTCGTACATTGATATTTTCTTTAATGAGTCCATATCTATGATTTTGGACACACGGTCGCCAACCTTAACGGACGGCAATGCGGCAAACGCCTTGTCGTTCATATAAATGAGTTCACCGCTTGTGTTGGCGACAATGGTGGGAATTTTACTGTTTTTATGCTTACTGTCAAAAAGCTTCATTATAATATTTCACCTTTTTATTGATTTTTTTTGTTGTATGTGATAGAATGAAATCGTAAAACACGGAGGTGTGATATGAATAAACAAACAAATTCCGTCCCGCTTACGAAAATAGTTAAAGAATTTAATCTTGAAACGATCTACGCTCCCGAAAATTTATCGGAAATCAAGGTGGAGCGCGCCGATATAAACCGCCCCGGTCTTGCTCTGTCCGGATTCTTTGAGTATTTCGACGCAAAAAGAATACAAATACTCGGCAAAGCGGAGGCAATTTATCTGAGCCGCCTCTCCGAGAGCGAACGCAGTCAGAAAATACGTGCCTTTCTTGAAAAGAATCCCGTATGCGTCGTTATCGCAAGAAATATGGAGCCGTCAAAGGAAATGGTTCAGATAGCGGAAGAAATAAAGATACCGCTTTTCAGAACTCCTCTCTCGACGAGTAGCTTTGTATCCGCCATTATAGCCTCCTTAAACGTATATCTCGCCCCGAAAATAACGCGCCACGGCGTATTGGTCGAGGTTTACGGCGAGGGTATTCTGATACTCGGTGACAGCGGAATAGGCAAAAGCGAAACCGCAATAGAGCTTATCAAAAGAGGACACCGTCTTATTGCCGACGACGCAGTTGAAATCAGCAAGGTTTCGGAAAAAACCCTTGTCGGTCAGGCACCGAGCATAATAAGATATTATATGGAGCTTCGCGGTATCGGAATTATAGATATACGCCGCATATTCGGTATGGGTGCCGTCAAGGAAACCGAAAAGATTGAATTGGTTATAAAGTTTGAACAATGGGTCGAGGGCAAAATGTACGACAGGCTCGGGCTTGAGTCCGAATACGTTGAAATACTCGGAATAAAGGTCCCTGCCATTACCGTGCCCGTGCGCCCGGGAAGAAACCTTGCCGCGATTCTCGAAATTGCCGCGATGAACTCGCGTCTTAAAAAGATGGGCTACAATACCGCGGAAGAATTCAACCGCAGGCTTGAAGAAGAATTTCAAAACAATACGTAAACGGTATGGCTCTTTGATTTTTATACAGAAAGTGATGCATTGCACATCACTTTCTTTTTGTTTATATTTCAGTCACACACGGTAAGATGATAAATGTTTGCGGGATAAGGAATGAAATCAAACTTCATCGGCATGCCGAGCTCCATAAGTGCTCCACCGAGGTACTTCTCTTTGCCGCCGTTTACCGTATAATATCTGTCGGGAATAAGCCCTTTGAGTTTTACGACCTCGGATATATAATTTGCCTCGCTCTTATTTCTTACGGAGCATACGAGTGCCTCTTTGCCGTCGGAGGACGATACCTCCCACACGCAATAATTACTGTCATGCGAGAACGGAGATATAAGTCTGTGATATTCTCCATTTTGTATAAGGTCATAATGCTCCTTGAACTCGACTATCTGGCGCTTTATTTCCTCTTTTTCTTCGTGCGTCATCTTCGTTACGTCAAGCTCAAGCCCGTAAGTGCCGAAATATGCGACCGCCCCTCTCGTTTTAAGAGGAGTTACCCTTGAGCTTTGATGGTTGGGAGAAGCCGAGACGTGCGCACCCATGGTGGATACGGGATATGCAAACGACGTTCCGTATTGAATTTTAAGGCGCTCTATCGGGTCGGTATCGTCGCTTGTCCATACCTGCGGCATATAATAAAGCATTCCGCAGTCAAAGCGACCGCCGCCTCCGCTGCAGCTCTCAAAGAGAACGTCGGGAAATTCCGTTGTGATTCTCTCAAGAAGCTCGTAAATGCCAAGCATATATCTGTGATAAACCTCGCCCTGCTTTGACGCGGGAAGGTCGGCGCTGTAAACGTTGCATATATTACTGTTAAAATCCCATTTTACGTAGGACACGTTTACCTCACGGAGTATTTTGGATATTTGCTCGTATATATTGTCGCGAACCTCTTTTCTCGACATATCGAGGACAAGCTCGTTTCTTGTTCGGCTCGGACTTCTGCCCGGCATTCTGAAAGCGTAATCGGGGTGAGCGCGGAAAAGGTCGCTATCCTCGGAAATACACTCCGGCTCAAACCATATGCCGAACTTAAGTCCGACGTCGTTTATTCTGTTTGCAAGCTCGGCAAGCGTACAACCGAGTTTTTTCTCGTTGGGGCTCCAATCGCCGAGTCCGGATCTGTCGTCATCTCTCTTGCCGAACCAGCCGTCGTCCATAACGAAAAGCTCAACGCCAAGCTCCTTTGCGTCCTTTGCCATAGCCACAAGCTTGTCGCCGTTAAAATTAAAGTACGTGCCCTCCCAGTTGTTTATAAGAACGGGACGCCTTGCAAGCTTGTATTTTCCGCGGCAGAGGTTGTTTCTTATTGCTTTGTGATAGCACCTTGACATTTTGTCAAAGCCCTCGTCGCTGTAAACCATAGCGACCTCGGGGGTGCAGAATACGTCATTTGGTAAAACTTCAAAATTGAAATTCTCGTGATTTATTCCGACGGTGACACGCACGTCGTTTAACTGATACTTTGAGGCGTTTATCTCAAAGCTTCCGCTGTAAACGAGCGCCAATCCCCATACGTTGCCGTTATCCTCGTCTGCGTCCTCGTCACAAATTATGGCAAAAGGATTTTGCATAGCTCCCGACGCGCCGCGCGTGCTCGATACGGAATTTGTACCGTGCATAATATGGTTACGCTCAAGCAATCTCTCCTCTGTGTGCCTTCCGTGGAACGTAACGAGGTCGTACTTGCCGTACGGAAAATCAAGCGTCATACTTAACGCTTTTTCAATACGTATCGCCTCGGAGGTTTTGTTTTCTATGCGGACGGAGCGCGTTATAAGGTCGTATTCCTCGAAAACGCCGTAATAAAGGTAAGCATAAACGTCGTGTACCTTATCCTTCAAGGTTATGATAAGAGTGTCGGCATTATCTCCGTAAAATGCGGGAAGACCGGGGATTTTGTATTTTCCCTTTTCAACGCTTGCGGACACAAATCTCGGCTCAAACCCGAGCGTACCGTCGGCAAAGCGTATATTGAGTGCGCTGTTTCTGTAATCTCCGTTGCCGAAAGTGCTTATCTCCTGTGAAATATTACATAGCGAGTACATATCTTCCCAACGGTCATAAATGCCAAAATCGGAGGATACCGGGCTGAACGCGTAGACGTTCTTATGTAAAGCGTAAGACATATCCGAATAGGCAAGCTTTTTGCCGTAGTAGGTAT
>CAMGRB010000031.1 GCA_946061315.1 uncultured Clostridia bacterium
AAAGAGCGGATGCAAGGTTATCGGTGCCATTCTCAATAAGGTGCCCGACGGCTCGTCGTCGTATTACAGCAGATATTATAAAAAACATTCAAGATACGGAGATTACGGATACGAAAGATCCAATGATAAAAAAGGTAAAGGTCTTAAATTCAAAAAAACTTCAAAATGAACGGGCCCTACCCGTCGGATATTGAAAAGCGGCGCATCTCTGTGCCGTTTTTCGTTCAATAAATCAAAAGATGAGGTGAGTAAATGAGTAAAATAAAAAAGACCGTGTCGGCTCTTCTCGACGGATATTATTATCCTATCTTCGTTGCGGTCATTGTCCTTATCGGTCACTTATTCTCCTGTGAGTTTTTTGCGTTTTCCCTGATTTTTGCAAGTGTGTTTCTCGGCTTTTTACTCTGCGATACTTTGAAATTTTTGATTTCCCCATTTCTTATGACTCTGTTCACCGTGTCGCAAAAAAGCGTTTTGGCCGGGACGTTCTATTCTTCACCGTTTAAGATTTTTATAATAATCTGTGCGGTTACGTTTGTCTGCTTTGCTGTTGCCCATTTCGTTATTTACAGAAAAAAGATCGTGGTATCCGAGTTTTTGAAATCAAAACTTTTTTTGGGATACGTGCTTTTGGCGGCAGCGTTCTTGCTTAACGGACTGTTCTTTTTTGAAGGCTTTACCCCGGGAAATATAACCTATGCTCTTGCCCTTATCGGTACGCTTTGCATATCTTTTGCTCTCTTTGCCGTAAACCTCGATTTCACAAACGAACTGAAAAAATATTTTCTTTACGTTTTGTACGTTGCCTCTATGGTCATAGTGGTCGAATTCTTCGCTCTTTTTGCAGGTCAGATACGGATCGAAAACGGAGAAATAGTAAAAGAAAGCATCATTATAGGATGGGGAATATGCAACAACGTGGGCGCTATGATGGCAATGCTTATTCCTATTCATTTCTACTTTGCCGCCTACAAAAAACGCGGATATATATTCTATGCAACGGGCGTTTTATCGTATATTGCAGTCGCCTTATCGCTCAGCCGTGCTTCTCTTTTAGCCGCCACTTTCCTGATATGCGCCTGCGCTGCCGCCGTATGCTTTATAGGGCCTAACAAAAAGCAGAACAGAATCATCACCGCTTCGCTTGCGTTTGTCGGGATATTGGGAATAATTTTGCTATGGGGCAAAATTTCAAAAGTGTTTGGAGATTACCTTGCAAGAGGATTTGATAACAACGGAAGATTCGATATATGGCTCCACGGACTTAATGAGTTTGTACGTCACCCGATATTTGGCGCAGGATTTTACAGCGGATATCCGACCGAATATCAGTACGTTCCGTTCCTTCCTTACAGGTATCATAATACGGTAATTCAGCTTCTCGCAACGTGCGGACTTTTCGGTTTTCTTTCGTATGCGTTTCACAGGTTTCAGACGGTAAAACTGTTCATCTCAAAAAAGAGCGGAGTTTCTCTTTTCCTTGCCCTCTGCCTGTCGGGACTGCTTATTGCAAGCTTGCTTGATAACCATATGTTCAACCTTTATCCGTGCATTTACTATTCGCTCATTTTGCTCATATTTGAAAAGACGGAAGCAAATGCGCCTACCGAATAATCAAAAAACAGACTGCCGAGGCAGTCTGTTTTTTATTTGCTTTATTAAAGTTCTACGGTTTGCGAGGATTTTGCGGTAAAGGTGCCTCCCGTACATTCAAGAGAGCTTATCTTGCCGCCCTCGTAATCTCCGACCTCTATCTTGTATTCACCGGGGAACACGTTCGCGGAGGAAAATACTACGGAGAGCTTCGGAGAATATTTCTTCGGAAGCTTGAGAACCACTTCGCCTATCGTATCACCCGAAATTCTGACGTAGTTACCGTAAACGTAAAGGTCCTTCTCCTCTATTTGTGCGGAGAAATATCTCTGCTCTGCCGAAGTAGGTACCTTGGGCTCGTTCTTTGTGGATATTGAAATTACCGTTCCGCCTTTTATTGTAAAGCTTCCCTCGCCCGCATCAACGGTTTCAAAGAGGTAGAGCGTTCCGCCGTTTATAGTAACTGCGGGGGAATCTATCGCGTCCGATACGGTTACTATTGACAATTTTCCGCCGTCTACGGTTACTGTCGGTGCTTTGAGTCCTTTGTTTGCATTGAGTACGTCTATATTACCTTTGGATACGGTAATGGACGTTACCGCATCGGCGCAGTCCTCATTTGTGGATACTACCACTTTACCGCACCAGAAAACTATTTCGTTTGCTTTAAGTGCGTCCTCCGCCGAATCTATTCCTATACTGTCACCGGCGATTCTTATTTTACCGTCCGTCTTGATACCTTTACAGCTGTTGGCAACGGAATACAAAGTCATATCCGGATAATCGGCAGGGTCAACCTTGTAATATACTCCGTTTACCAAAACGTAAGAGCCGAGCGTTGCGTCCTTTGTGTAAGAAAGTGGTGTTGTCTTTATATACACAACGCCAAGGGTCGTTATTTCCACGTCACCCATTGCATCTATGCCATCGCCTTTGGCATTGATCTTAACATTCGCATAGTTACTAATGGTTACTTTCTTATCGGTTTTTATTCCGTCGCCCTTGGCGTCTATTATAATGATAGGTCCTTGAGGGTCGGTTTCTTCCGATATAGTTTCTTGAATTTCTTCAGTAACGTTTATCAATACATTCTCGGTTGCGTCTATACCATCCGTTGCGGCTTTTATCTCAATTCTGCCGCCGTTTATCTCAACGCCGCCGTAGGAGGAAATGCCGTTTGATTTTGCGTCTATTGTAATGCTTCCGGAATTTACGGTAACGTAGCCGACTACTGCTTCAAGCGGAACGGTTTCATCGTAATCTCCGCTCTTAAGTCCGCTCTTGCCCGAGGTAATGTTAAACTTACCGCCGTTTATTGTGAGCTTCTGCTCGCCGTATATTCCGTGATATTTTGCGTTGATATTGTATTTACCGCCGTTTACGACAAGCTCCTTGGTGTTGAAAATACCGCTCTTGAAGTTGCCCGTTACGTTAAGAGTTCCCGTGCCGTCAAGAGTAAGTCCGCAGGATTTTACGTAAACCGCACCTTTTTTGAGGTTGGTTTCGCTATCTGCAAGGGTGCTCTCGTTTACAAGAACTATCGTGACAGAATTACATTTCTCTGCGAATATAACGGGCTCGTTGCCCTTATAGGTAAGATTGAGATTATCGAGGATAAGAACTACGTCCTGTCCCGATGCGTTTACGTAGATCTGACCGTTTTCGGAAGTACCTGTAAGACGGTAGAATCCGCCTGTGGATATCTTATAAGAGTTTCCGCCTGCCGCAAGATGCGAAACGTCGACGTCTATAACTCCCGAATACTGTTTTGAAGTTCCCTCGTTGCCAAAGATGTCCTCTGCGTCAAAAATTCCGAGGTTTAACGCCTGATCGACCTTTACGCTATGCTCTATCCGTCCGCTTGTGGGGTCTTTTTTATCGTCGACGGGAACATCGGGGATGTCCGTTCCCGTGTCCGTAGCGGTATCTGTATCGGTATCCGTTTGCGTATCCGTAGTTTGCGTTTGTGTATCGGTTGACGTATCGGTATTCGTTTCCGTGGGATTATCTTTATCGCAGGAAACCAAAGCTACCGCAATTATCAACGTAAGAATAAGTGCCAATATTTTTTTCAATTCCGATTACCTCCGTTCTTCGGTTTACATAATCATTTTAGCACAAAAAAACATTTAAGTCAATCAATTTTATCAACATATTTCACAAATGATACTTAAAATTTACCCACAACCGAAAAAATCGGTCAAAATTGGAGTGCAAATGCTTAAACCTTCAAAATTATGCAAATAACCATTCTCTGAAAAATACAATGGCAAGCACAATGCCTAAAGCAATGAAAATTGTAGCAAACAAGCAATGAAAAAACGTTGCCTCTTTGGAAGTTATAGGCTTCATTTTGTAAACAGAATTTTTTAGTGATACGCTTTCCCAATTATTTGCCAGCGCATATACATACCCGCCTGCTAAAACAAACCAAGAAATAGAGGATAAAGCGGCTAACCAAAGAACTATATTTTTAGCAAATCCATAAATCAGCAACAAAGTAAAGGACAGCACAAACGGCAAAAGACCAAATACATACGTCAAAATTGTTTGTTTTCGTTGTGTTGATTTCCTTTTTGAAATTTTTTTAGACATGATATATCCTTTCGTAGTTAGTGAAATTTTTACTTTACAGAAATGCGGGTTAAGTACACGACAGATTCGACGTGTGAAGTTTTTGGGAACATATTGAAGGTAAACACAGGTGAGGCGATTTGGTACTTTAGTAAGAGTTTTTTAAGATCTCTTGCCAGAGTGTCGGGGTTGCAGGAAACGTAAATTATTTTTTGAGGGGACAAAGAAAGAAGTTTATCAAGCATAAAAGGCGAGCAACCCTTTCTTGGCGGATCGACTATGCAAAGGGACACCTTTTTGTTGAATTTTGCGGCGTCACCCTCGAAAAAGGTTATGTTTTTGCAACCGTTTATTTCGGCGTTTTTCTTTGCGTCGCAAACAGCGCTTGGCTCTATCTCAACGCCCGTTACCTTTGCGCCGCTTCTCTTTGCAAGAATAAGGCCGATAGTGCCTGTTCCGCAAAACAGATCGGCACACTCTTCCCCCTTTTTGAGCTTTGCAAGAGAAATGACCTTTTCGTAAAGCATTTCGGCGCAATCGTGATTGACCTGATAAAACGACTTCGGAGATACTATGAAGTCAAGACCGCAAAGGGTGTCCTTTATATATCCGTCGCCGTATATCTTTTCAAACTTGCAGTTTTCAAGTGCGAATTTTTTATCATTGTTTACCGAATACAAAACGGTTGAAACGGACGGAAATTTCCCCGTCAGTCTTTTTGCGTAAGCGGATAGAAGTTCTTTATTCTCGGCAGATGAAGAAAAAATCGGGCAGACCATAATTTTTCCGTTTTCGCCGTTTGCTTTTCTTATATAGAGCGCTCTTTGGTTATCACCGAGATATTTTGCGGTAAAAGCGGCTATTTCGTCAAAGACGGGCAAGTTAATGAGGCACTTATCGTGCGCCACTATCCTCTCGCTTGACGCTTCCTTATATCCGTACCCGTCGCCGTCAAAGAATAATACTACCTTGTTTCTGTATTTTTCGGACACGGGGGCGAGCGTTTTTTCAACTTCGATTTCAAAACCGTTCTTTTTTAAGATGCTTTTTACATAGTCAGATTTTACCTTGTTTTCGTTTTCAGGGGTCGTATTGAGAAAAGCGCATCCGCCACATTCACGGAAGCACGCGCAGGACGGCTTTATTCTGAAAGGGGATTCCTTTATTATATTAAGAAGTTCGGCATAGGCATATTTCGGAAATATCTCGGTTATTATGATTTCACATTCTTCTCCGTTTACGGCGCCCCTGACGAAAACCGCCATGCCGTCTATATGGCACACGCCGTTTGCGAAAATATTCATACTTTCAATAAAAACAGTATGTTTTTCCCCGATATGAAGCATAATTTCCTCCGAAAATATTGATTTACAGTCTTTTATGTATTAAAATATAGAAAAATTCCTTTTTGAAAGGAGATTTTATGAAAGACACGCATTTTATTTGCCCGATATGCAAAAAAGAGCTTTTACGAGAGGAAAACACGCTGAAATGCGAAAATTCCCACTCGTTTGATATATCCTCATCGGGATACGTAAATCTCTTAAACCCCGGCAAGAAAAACAATTCAAGGGCGGGCGATTCAAAAGAGATGATACGTGCGAGGACATCCTTTCTTAACAGCGGTTACTACGGCAAAATAAAAGATACGCTTTGCGATATTGTACGTGCCAAAAGTGGCGGTCTTATAGCTGACGCAGGGTGCGGCGAGGGATATTACACGGGAAACATTGCAAAAGCGTGCCCAGACTCTTACGTTATAGGAATAGATATGTCAAAATACGGCGCCGAGCACGGTGCAAAAACTGCACGGCGTGAGGGAGTTACCAATCTTTCTTATATAGTTTCAAGTATTTTTGATATACCTCTTACCGACAACTCGACCTCCACGGTTATAAATATGTTTGCGCCCGTTGCCTGCTCCGAATTTGCAAGAATAATGAAAAAGGGTGGGGCTCTTATTGTCGGCGTGGCGGGTAAAAGCCACCTTGACGGGCTTAAAAGGGTTTTATACTCCGACGTTTACGACAACGAGGAGAGCACCGACGAATACGACGGGTTCAAGTTTATCGAGTGTAAAAACCTCAAATATGAAGCGAAAATAGTGGGAAATGACACGATAAAAAATCTTTTTACAATGACGCCGTATTATTTCAGAACGTCGCTTGACGACAAGAAAAAACTTGACGGCGTTGAAGAATTATCGACACATATCGAGGTTAATTTTTATATTTACGAAAAAATCTGACTTTT
This sequence comes from uncultured Clostridia bacterium, assembly GCA_946061315.1. Taxonomy (GTDB): domain Bacteria; phylum Bacillota; class Clostridia; order Oscillospirales; family CAG-272; genus RGIG2000. The sequence continues at coordinate 6,421 of CAMGRB010000031.1, forward strand.
CAAAAAATAATCCGAAGCGTTTACTGCCCTTCGGATTTCTTTTTTATTATTCTTCTTTTAACTGCCGACAGCTTTGCACGTATTCTCTTTTTAAGACGCCTTGAAGGCAGAGATGAAATATAGCGCGCGTATTCGGAGCTATCTTTCGGTATTTCGCTCTCATCTCTGAAAACGCGCCCGACCACCGCTAAAATACCGTCTTTTTCTATACCGTGTTCAACGGTATATTGATTATCGCCGCACATAAGGTACTCGCCGTTTTTGATTTTTACCACTCTGTGCAAAACGAACTGACCGTCTGCGCGTTTATAAAGGACTATGTCGCCTTTTTTTACGTCTTTCGGCGATACAAGAGCGACGGAGTCCTTACCCTCGCGTATAAGAGGCAACATACTCGTCCCTCTCGGGAAAAGCCTGAACTCACCGCCCGAGGATATAACCTCGTCTATCACGCTCCACATTGTAGCAAGGTCGATGTCTATCTTACTCATCGAGTATTCCTTCTTCTCTTAATTTCGAGATAAAAGCTTCAACGTCGCCCACAACGCTCTCTCTTGTAGTTCCTTCGTATTCGGAAAGGATTTTATCGGTGGTTTCGTCCGCATTTTTACCTTCGGTAAGGCATTGCCATATTATCTTTCCCGTTTCGTTGAGCGTTATCATCTTGCCAAACGTTTTACTTAATTCTCCGACGGCAACAACGAAGGTTTTACCGCCTACGTCCCTTAATATAAACCCGTCTTTTATCTTCATTTTTTATCCTTCCCCGACATTGATTCATAAGCGATTTTTGCGGCTTCCTCGGAAATATTGCAATAAAGGAGCCACGTATCGAGCGTTTTGAGCATTTTGTCCGCCAGATCAAGCGTTTTTATTGCCTTTTGTTCATCGGCGGGCATAAGAATCTGCCTCATAAAACGGCTTGCCGCCTCGGGCTTGTCAAGCTTTTCTATTTTGTTTTTCTCCGAACGCTCTATAAAGCATATTGATTTTAACGGTGCCGAGGTGTTCTCTCCCCACCCCTCTTTGCCGCACCACGGGGTGCCGTATGCAATAAATTCGCTACCGTTAAAACGGATAATCGGTTTGTCGCCGTTTATAACTTTTACGCGCTCGCCAAGATGCTTTTTCCAAAGGCTTATATGCGTGCTCTTGCCCGTTCCGCTTCTTGCGGCAAAGGCGTAAGCGTCTTTGTCAACCTCTACTATTGCGGAGTGAAATATGAGTGCGTCACGCTCGGGGAGCTGCAAGCATATATTCCTGTAAAGACAAATGCTCTCAAGGTATCCGTTTGAAAAATTGTTCTCGGGCGACAATTCCCTCTCCGCCTCTATTTCTTCATACGTACAAGAAACGGCAAAATCACACGTTTCGCCGCTTACCTCGTATTCTCTGCATTGATTTTTCACAAAATCGTATTTATTATCGATTTCTATGACAAAATCGGCAATCTTAACCTTAAACATACTACTCCCGAAAGAGCCGCGTAAAATAACGCGGCAGTCTTATTTGAAATTAACGCTCCAACCCGAGCCGAGATCGGTATTTTTATCCTCACCCTCGTCAATTACCTCATCGGGTTCGGTATCGGTACCCGTATCCGTATCGGTATCTGTATCGGTTGCGGTAGAGGTATCGGTACCCGTATCGGTATCGGTTGCGGTATCAATGGTGCTTGAGTCAGTATCTGTATCCGTGCCCGTTTCATCATTGCAGGAGCAGGAAACAAGCGCAAGCATAATCACGACGGCTATTACGAGAAAAATATATCTGTAAATATTACGCATACGTTCCTCCAAGAAATATTATATATTCAGTTTATCATACTTTTTATTTGTTGTCAATAAAATTGACTTATTTTGTGAGAAATTTGAAATTTAGCCGTCAAATATTAAAATACGGGCAATATGCAAAAGCGCATTTTGCCCGTATCCCTTTATTTTTTGGTTATGGTATTTCCGTCGGATTCGAGCACGATTGACTGGCGATGGGCGACGCCCTCGTCGTCACGGTACTCGGTTATGTAAACGGTTATGTTTTTAGCAGATAGCTTTTCCATCGTTTCGGAATGAGGATGACCGTAATCGTTATCTTTGCCGTCTTTTCTGCCGTCCTCAACGCCGCAGCTTATAACCGCTATCGTCGGATTTACTTTTTCAAGGAATGCGTCGGTCGTCGCTGTTCTCGAGCCATGATGCCCGACTTTGAGAACGTCGCATTTAAGGTCGGACGCTTTGTATTTTTCAACCATTTCTTCTTCCGATTTGTCCTCTGCATCGCCGGTTAAAAGAACTTTGTTGTTGCCGTACCTCGCCATTACGACTACGCTGTAATTGTTCGTATCGGTTGAGCCGTAGCTCTCTCCGAGAGGAGCGAGAATTTTAAGCTCGAGGTCGTCAACGTAATAGCACTTTCCGATGTTTTCGTGAGCATCTATCAATTTCAAATTTTTTGTATTGATACATTCTTCTAATTTGTCAATAAATGTATTAAACATTTGCGTGGTCTTTTCCTTGTGCGACATTATAACGTTTTTGACCGTATAGTTGTCAAGAACGTATGCGGCGGATGCAAAATGGTCCGCGTCGGGATGAGTTACGATAAAGTATTCTATCTCTTTTACGTTATGGTCGTCAAGATACTTTATAAGTGCGTCCTTGCCGGCCTTGTCACCGGTGTCTATCAGGACGGATTTTGTGCCTACCGTTATAAGCTCGGCATCGCCCTGACCTACGTCGATAAAGTGGAACTGCGCCACGCCGTCGGGCACCTCGTAAGTCGGCGTTTTATCTTCCATTATTTTATCTACGGTGAAATATCCGCATATTAAGATGATAGCCGCGACTATCAACGTAATTACTTTTTCAAACGTCTTCTTTTTTCTTTTTGTGGTTTTTTTCTTTTTGGTTGCCATATTCCATCCTCCTTATGAGGATATTGTATCATAACGAGTAGCGAAAATCAATTTGTTTTTTCTTAATATATGAAAAAATTTCATCAAAGGCAAATGAGAGCAAAAACCAGAGAAAACAGTATAAGAGGCATATCTGCCCGAGGAAATTGAACGGGCGCGCCGAATAGTCCCATACTCTCATACCGAGAAATATATTTATTATTATGCCGCTGCCGAGTTCAAGAAGCGTTATGCAAAATGCGCCGAGAGCACAGCGGATGAGCCTGCTTTTTATACCGAGCGTCATACTTATATTGTACAAAAATACAAAGCCGAGCCCTCCTA
>CAMGRB010000032.1 GCA_946061315.1 uncultured Clostridia bacterium
TATAAATATGGGCAGAGGAGCGATAGTTATAGGACTTGCCGCAGTTATCATCGGTGAGGCTTTGTTCTCGCGTATATCCCGCAATTTTGCGGTAAGGCTCCTCGGAGTTATCGTCGGAGGAATAATTTACTACATCGTTTATCAGGTCGTTATATTCATCGGACTTGACGCGGATCTTCTCAAGATGCTCTCGGCGCTCGTCGTTGCGATATTCCTTGCCGTTCCTTATTGGAAAAAGAAATATTTCACAAAGATGAAACCGGAGAAGGAGGAGAACAAAAATGCTTGAACTCATAAACGTTTATAAAACCTTCAATCCGGGCACGGTAAATCAGAAAGTGGCACTTGCCGGACTTAACCTCACCTTAAAAGACGGAGATTTCGTCACCGTCATAGGCGGAAACGGCGCGGGAAAGAGCACCATGTTAAACGCCATTGCGGGAGTATGGAAGCCCGACGCAGGTAAGATAAAGATAGACGGCGTTGACGTTACGAATATGCCCGAATACAAAAGGGCAAAATTCCTCGGCAGAGTTTTTCAGGACCCTATGATGGGAACTGCCGCGGATATGGAGATACAGGAAAACCTCGCCCTTGCAAAAAGGAGAGGCAAAGGCAGAGGCTTAAAATGGGGCATAACAAAAGAGGAGCGCGAGGAGTACAGAGAATTGCTTGCACAGCTCGGCCTCGGGCTTGAAACAAGACTTACCGACAAGGTTGGTCTTCTCTCGGGAGGACAAAGGCAGGCGGTAACGCTTCTTATGGCGTCACTTAATAATCCGAAGCTTCTTTTGCTCGACGAGCACACGGCGGCACTCGACCCGAAAACAGCCGCAAAGGTGCTTGAAATATCCGATAAAATAATATCGGAAAACCACCTTACCACGCTTATGATAACGCATAATATGCGTGACGCCATAAAGCACGGTAACAGACTTATAATGCTCCACGAGGGCAGAGTGATAATCGACGTTGAGGGCGAGGAAAAATCAAAGCTCACCGTTGAGGATCTGCTCGCTATGTTCACCCGCGCAAGCGGCGACGAGTTTACAAACGACAGAACTATTCTTTCATAACAAAAGACAAAACGGTTTTCTCCCAAAAGAGAAGACCGTTTTTAATTAAGAAAGCCACGCGAAAATCGCGTGGCTTCTTTGAGTTTTCGTTTTTTGCCGCATAAATTCGGGTGCGGCTTTATGTGTCGGAAATCAATACATTCCGCCGCCCATCGGGGGCTGTGCGGGTGCGGGATTTTCCTCTTTCTTGTCGGCAACGACTGCCTCGGTGGTAAGAACCGTCGACGCAACGCTTGCCGCATTCTGAAGGGCACTGCGCGTTACCTTGGTAGGATCGACGATACCTGCCTCCATCATATCGCAGTAAACCTCGTTGTAAGCGTCAAAGCCGTAGCCTATCTTGCCGCTGTTCTTTACCTTATCGACAACTACGGAGCCGTCAAAGCCTGCGTTTGCGGCAATCTGACGGAGTGGCTCCTCAAGAGCCTTCACAACTATCTTAACACCGGTCTTTTCGTCGCCGTCAACTTCGCCAACAAGCTTTGCAACCTTATCTATAACGTTGATATAAGCCGTTCCGCCTCCTGCAACGATACCTTCCTCAACTGCCGCACGGGTTGCGTTGAGCGCATCTTCTATGCGGAGCTTCTTTTCTTTCATTTCGGTTTCGGTTGCGGCGCCTACTTTTATAACGGCAACACCGCCGGAGAGCTTTGCAAGGCGCTCCTGGAGTTTTTCACGGTCGAAATCGGAGGTCGTATTCTCGATAGCCGCCTTTATCTGCGAAATTCTTGCGTGAATATCGTCCTTGCTTCCCGCACCGCCGACTATAATTGTGTTTTCCTTGGTTACCTTTACCTGACGTGCACGGCCGAGGTCGTCTACCGTGGCGTCTTTAAGCTCTCTGCCAAGCTCCTCGGTTATGACGTTACCGCCCGTCAAAGCGGCAATATCGTGGAGCATTTCCTTGCGTCTGTCACCAAAGCCGGGCGCTTTTACTCCGACTACGGTAAACGTTCCGCGGAGTTTGTTGAGCACGAGCGTCGTAAGAGCCTCGCCCTCTATGTCCTCGGCGATTATAAGGAGCTTTCTGCCCGACTGAACAATCTGCTCAAGAAGCGGGAGTATTTCCTGAATGTTGGAAATCTTTTTATCGGTTATAAGAATGAGAGCGTCATCGAGAACTGCCTCCATCTTATCCGTGTCGGTTGCCATGTAAGCGGAGAGGTATCCTCTGTCAAACTGCATACCCTCGACAACCTCGCAGTACGTTTCGGTCGACTTCGATTCCTCAACCGTGATAACTCCGTCGGAGGTTACCTTTTCCATAGCGTCGGAGATGAGCTTTCCTACCGTTTCATCGCCTGCAGATACGGTGCCGACTCTCGTTATATCTTCCTTGCCGTTTACCTTCTTTGAGTTTGCGATAAGTCCTTCAACGGCGCAGTCAACCGCTTTCTGAATACCCTTTCTCAAAACTATCGGGTTAGCACCCGCGGCAACGTTTTTCATACCCTCTCTTATGATAGCCTGCGTAAGAAGCGTTGCGGTGGTCGTTCCGTCACCTGCTGCGTCGTTGGTCTTGGATGCAACTTCCTTGACGAGCTGAGCGCCCATGTTTTCTGCGGCATCCTCAAGTTCTATCTCTTTTGCTATCGTAACTCCGTCGTTGGTTATGAGCGGAGAGCCGTATTTCTTGTCGAGAACAACGTTTCTGCCCTTCGGACCAAGTGTGATTTTAACAGTGTCTGCAAGCTTGTCAACGCCTCTTAACATAGCGTTTCTTGCTTCAATTCCGTAAAGTATATCCTTTGCCATAATTCATTCCCCCTAAATTATTCAACGATAGCGAGAATATCGTCTTCTTTTACTATTATATATTCCTCGCCGTCGAGCTTTACTTCCGTTCCGGAATACTTGCTCGTTATAACCTTGTTTCCGACTTTCACGGTCATGGGCACAATCTTACCGTCCACTACCTCGCCGGGACCGATTGCGATTACCTCGGCCATCTGCGGCTTTTCCTTTGCGGAGCCGGGCAATATTATGCCTGCCTTCGTAGTTTCTTCTGCTTCAACGTTTTTGAGAACCACTCTGTTTGACAGCGGTTTTATGTTCATTTTAATGCACCTCCAATAAATTCAGTAATTTTAGCACTTTTCGTTCGAGAGTGCCAATTACATTGTATATTCTATCCCCATACACACATAAAATCAAGTAGTAAAGGCTATTGTTCACAAATAATTAACAATTTATGTTCACTCTCGTTGATAGAGTGCTTTTTTTCGGAATATATTGTAAGCGGGCGGTGATTTTTTTGCTTGAAAAATTAAACGAAGCACTCGGCGGCATACTTATGCCTGCCATTCTTATAATAATAGGAACGTTTTTTGCCGCAAAACTCGGCTTTTTTTACGTATTTCATCCGATAAAAACGGTAAAGACTATCCTTTCAAACAGTAAGGGTGGCTTTAAGTCACTTACGGTTGCCCTTGCAGGAACTCTCGGGGTCGGCAACATAGCGGGGGTTTCAAGCGCCATAATAATGGGCGGGGCAGGGGCGGTATTCTGGATGTGGATAAGCGCCTTTGCCGCCATGAGCTTAAAATACGTCGAGGTGTTCCTATCTATAAAATACAGGCGTGAGAAAAACGGAGAATACTACGGCGGCGCGCCCTATTATATTAAAGACGGAATGAAAAATAAAATCGGCACTCGCCTCTCGCTTTATCTTTCCTGCATTTTTGCGCTCCTTTGCGTTGTAAATTCGCTCACCACGGGCAATCTCGTTCAGATAAACGCGGTAGCAGGGGTAACTCCGCTACCTCCCATAATTTTCGGTGTAATATTTACCGTCACGGTTTTTCTCATAATTTCGGGCGGAGTTAAGAGAATATCGTCGTTTACGTTTGTTCTGATGCCTCTTTTAACGGTTTTTTATATAGTTCTTTCATTATACGTAATAATTGCCGACGCACAAAAAATACCCGATACCATAGCACTTATTTTTAAGTCCGCTTTTTCCTTCCGCTCTGCCGCCTCGGGCGTTTTCGGATACGGTATAAAGGAGGCTATAAGATACGGGGTAAGCCGCGGGGTTTTGTCAAACGAAGCGGGGTGCGGCACAGCCCCTACGGCACACGCCTCGTCAAATACCGATAGCGCGCACGCGCAGGGTTGCCTCGGTATTCTTGAAGTGTTTACCGATACCGTAGTCCTTTGCACCCTTACCGCCCTCGTTATTCTTATCGCTGGGGAAAATCCGTCGGGGGATGCGGTGTCGCTCGTTTCCGCCTCGTACGGCAAATACCTCGGCAAATTCGGGGTATATGCAATCTCGGGCTCGTCCGTGCTTTTTGCCCTGGCAACCGTTGCCTGTCAGTTCTACTACGGTGAGGAGGCGCTTTCGTATATCACAAAATCAAAGCTTTCAAAAGGAATTTACATAGCCGTCTTTTTCTTTGTATGCATCGTTTCCTCGGTGGTACCAATGTCGCTTATGTGGCAGATATCCGACCTCACTTTGAGCGTAATGACCGTATTCAACGTAATTTGCCTTTTATTTCTGTTCGGAGATTTGAGGAAAAATTCATACTTATGACACATTTATATGTTAGAATATAAAGGATGCCCTCGGGCTTTAATTTTTGATTTTAACAGGTACATAAAATGAGTGAAATAAAAGGTTATAAAACGCACGACAAGCTGCGCAAGGTTCTTTACTGGATAGTAATGGTTTCTTTTGCATCGTCGCTTATATACGTTCCGCTTCGCGTTATATTTGACGAATACTACAGGACGCACACACAGTACGGTCTTATGATTTTTCAGTGCGTACTCGGTATGATCGTCATAAATCTGCCCAATATCCTAACAAAAAAGCTTAAATGGCACATACCGACGCTTTTCTACGTTCTTTATATGCTTTTTCTCTATTTGTCGATTTTTGTCGGCGAGGTTGCAAAATTTTATTATAAAGTTCACCTCTGGGACGATTTGCTTCACCTCTCAAGCAGTATGATGCTTGCAATGCTCGGCTTTTCTCTTGTCGATATATTAAACGAGAAAAATACGTACGTAAAGCTCTCTCCGTTTTTCGTGTCGCTTTTTGCCTGCACCTTTTCTTTGTCAATGGGCGCTATATGGGAGATATTCGAGTTTACGTTCGACCATTTTTTAGGCTTCAATATGCAAAAGTATGCGGTTGAGTCCTCCGACGGAGTGACGATACTTTCAGACCTTGTAGGTCACGCGGCACTTACCGACACAATGACGGATATAATAATAGATTTTACCGGTGCCATCGTAATATCGGTGATAGGCTATATCTCCGTAAAGAGAAAAAAGAACTGGTTAAACGCCTTTTTGCTCAAAACTAAAACGGATGCTAAAGGCGATGAACAAGACGAAAATCAGGTAAAAATCGAAGCGGCTGTAAAATAGAACAAACTGCGGCAGGGAAAAGGATATCCTTGCCGCTTTTTTGTGAACAACAGGTGATTTTTAGTCTAAAATTTGATAAAGTATATTGTTTTGAAATGTAAAATGTTTTAATATTTAATAAATAAATATTTCCGTAAGGAGATTGAAAGGAGAAGACGAAATGCTCAAACTCAAAGGCATCAGAAAAGACTACGTTATGGGCGATACCGTCGTTCACGCACTCAAGGGCATCGATATAGAGTTCCGCGAGAACGAATTTGTGTCGATACTCGGTCAGTCGGGTTGCGGAAAAACGACGCTTCTTAACATAATAGGCGGTCTTGACAAATATACAAGCGGCGACCTCATAATAAACGGTAAATCGACAAAGCAGTTTACCGACGGAGATTGGGATACGTACAGGAACCACTCGATAGGCTTTATTTTTCAAAGCTATAACCTTATCCCGCACCAGACGGTGCTCTCAAACGTCGAGCTTGCATTAACGCTCTCCGGTGTATCTCCCGAGGAGAGAAAAAAGCGCGCAACGGAGGCGCTTTGCCGCGTCGGTCTTGGAGATCAGCTTAACAAAAAGCCGAATCAGATGTCGGGCGGTCAGATGCAAAGGGTAGCTATTGCCCGTGCGCTTGTAAACGACCCGGATATCATACTTGCCGACGAGCCGACGGGTGCGCTCGATTCCGAAACGAGCGTTCAGATAATGGAAATCTTAAAAGAGATAGCCAAAGAAAAGCTCATAATAATGGTAACGCACAACCCCGAGCTTGCAAAGCAGTATTCCACAAGAATAATAAGGCTTCTTGACGGAACGGTAACGGACGATACCGACCCCTACGTCAGCGAGGACGAAAAGAAACCGACAAAGGAAAAGAAAAAGAAAAAATCAATGTCGTTTTTCACCGCCCTTTCCCTCTCATTAAACAACCTTATGACCAAAAAGGGAAGGACGTTTTTAACCGCATTTGCCGGCAGCATCGGAATTATAGGAATTGCGCTTATCCTTTCCGTGTCAAGCGGCGTCAATGCCTATATTGACAGTATAGAGCGAAGCGCCATGGCGTCATATCCTCTCGTGATAAGAGAGAGCACAATGGACACGACCACCCTCTTAACCTCCTTAATGAAAGAGAACACCTCAAATGAGGATAGGGATAAGGACAAGGTATATTCAAACGACGTTATGATAAGCATGATGAAGGCGATGACCTCGGGTGTGACCACAAACAACCTTACCAAGTTTATGGACTTTCTTAAAAACGGAAACAGCAACATAAACGATTATACCGCCGATATAAAATACTCGTATAAAGCAAACCTCAATACGTACTCCGTGATAAAAAATCCCGACGGAACGGTGACGTACAGAAAGAATATGAGTGGCATGGATGAGCTTATGGAAGAGATAGGCATGGGCGGAGTTATGGGCTCGATGATGTCGGGTAGCGGTGCATGGCAGGAGCTTATAGGCGACAGTGACTACATAAAGAGCCAATATACCGTAGTTGACGGCAGGCTCCCCGAAAAGTCCGACGAAATAGTCCTTATAGTAGATAAGAACAATCAGGTGTCCGATTACATACTCTATATGCTCGGAATAAGAGATATACAGGAAATAAAGGATTATATAGAAGCGGCAAAAGAGGCTATCAAAAACGGAACGGAGAATACCGCAACCATAGACCCGACCGAATATACCTTTGAGGACCTTTACGGCTATACCTTCAAGGCTCTGCTCGATTCAGATTACTATAAGCTTGACGGTGAAAAAATAGTCGAGCGCACCGACGAAGAAATAGATGCGGTTCTTGCAGACGATAACACCTTAAGCCTCAAAATAGTCGGTATAATACGCCCGACTGACGAGTCGGTTTCCGGCTCCTCCGTAGGAACCGTTGGCTACCTTTCAAGCCTTATGCCGTCGCTTATCGAAAAATCAAACGACAGCGACGTCGTAAAAGCACAGCTTGCAGATAAAGAAACCGATCTTTTCACGGGCAATAAGTTCAACTCGAAGAAATTTACTCTTGAAGATGCTCCCGCATTGAGAGCGCAGCTTGCATCTGACCCGAATTATGCAATGATGCTCCCCGGTCTTACCGACGAACAACTTGTAAGCATGGCAAACGCATATCTCACAACGAAGGCAACCTATGAGTCCAACCTTGCAAAGCTCGGCTACGTCGATATGTCAAAGCCGTCATCAATCTCGATTTATCCGAAGGATTTTGACGCAAAGGATAAAATAAGCAACATAATTTCCGAATATAATAAGGAGCAGTCCGAGGAGGACAAAATATCCTATACCGATACCGTGGCTATCCTTATGAACTCGGTCACCACTATAGTCAACGTCGTATCGTACGTGCTTATAGCGTTCGTTGCAATATCGCTTGTCGTATCGTCCATTATGATAGGAATAATAACCTACATATCCGTCCTTGAAAGAACAAAGGAAATAGGTATTTTAAGGGCAATAGGCGCATCGAAGCGCGATATTTCAAGAGTGTTCAACGCCGAAACCATAATAGTCGGCTTCACGGCAGGCGTTATAGGAATATTTATAACGTTGCTTCTTAACGGAGTGATAAATATTATCCTCCACGCGCTCACGGGCGTTGCCACGCTCAATGCGGTGCTCCCCGTAGTAGGCGCTATAATCCTCGTTGCAATAAGCGTGGGACTTACGCTCATCGCAGGACTTATCCCGTCGAGAATCGCATCAAAGAAGGATCCCGTAATAGCATTACGCACAGAATAACAACATTATAAAACCAAATAAAAAACTGCGTCGACAGACGCAGTTTTTTATTTGATATTTATCTTCCGGCTCTTAAAGAGTTGAGTATAGCAAGTATTAAAACTCCGACGTCGGAAACAACTGCCCAGAGCATAGATACAAGGCCCAAGCCGCATAAGATAAGCATAACGGCTTTTATTGCCATCGACAGTATTATGTTTTCCCATACGACCGTCTTCGTTCTCTTTGCTATTCTTATAGAGAGGGGGACTTTTTCAATGTCGTCGTCCATAATGACTACGTCGCTGCTCTCAACGGCACTGTCCGAGCCAACCGCGCCCATAGCGATACCAACGTCGGCTCTTGCAAGGGTAGGAATGTCGTTTATTCCGTCACCGCAGTAGGCAACGTTGCCTGCCTTGCCCTTCATAACGTCCTCAAGCGCGTCGAGCTTATCCTCGGGTTTTAACTCCGAGTATGCGATATCCGCAAGGAGCGTGCGCGCAACCGCGTCAACCTTGGACTTTTTGTCGCCACTCAAAATTATCTTTTTCTCGACCCCGAGCTTTCTCAATTTGTCAAACGCTATCTTACTGTTGGACTTTAACTCGTCACCTATTCCTATCGAGCCTATGAACTTGCCGTCAAGGGAAATTAAGATATTGTTCGGCGTGTCGCAAACGGCACCGACAAAAGCTCTTTTACCCGCTTTTATATGACCGTATTTTGAATCGCACTCAACGCCTTTTCCGATAGTTTCTACGTAGTTTTCGCCAACCTCGTTATCAACGTTGAACTTCTGCGCTTCCTTTATTACCGCCATTGCCATCGGGTGCGTCGATTTTCTCTCGGCTATGCAGACGTATTTAAGAATGTTCATTTTGTCGTAGCCCGGCTCGGCGTCTATTCTCGTTACGTGAAGCTCCGATTTTGTAAGAGTACCCGTCTTGTCAAACGCTATTGCTTTTACCTTGGTAAGTGCGTCTATCGTGCAGGAGCCTTTTATAAGAATACCCTTTTTGGACGCGTAGCCGATACCGCAAAAATACGTAAGCGGCACGGATATTACAAACGCGCACGGACACGAAATTGCAAGCATGGAGAGCGCCTTGTATACCCACGGTGTAAAGTTAAAACCGTCAAACATCGGGGGCACGATAGCTATTATAAACGCAAGTGCAATTACTATCGGCGTGTATATTTTGGCGAATTTTTTAATAAATCTCTCGCTGACCGTCTTTTTCTCCATTGCCTTTTCGGACAGATCTATTATTCTTTGTGCCGCACTTTGTTTAAGTCCTCTTTTTACCTTTATACATATAGCGGTATTAAGATTAAGACAACCCGCAAGCACCTCGGAGCCGCATCTTACCTCAACGGGTACGCTCTCTCCCGTTATAA
>CAMGRB010000033.1 GCA_946061315.1 uncultured Clostridia bacterium
ACAAATAAAAATAAATTTGATATAATAACTGTAATAATAAAATTTTGGGGGTAAGTACTTTACTGCATAAAAGAACGGAAAGGGCGATGTTTTTAAGCCCGATTTCTATTATCATATGCGCACTTCTTGCGGCGGTAACGATATCGGTATCGGTAATTCTCGCCGTAAACTATCCCGAGAGCAAAGTGGTTATCGTGATTTTCTCGGTGGCTGTCTACGTTGCTCTTTGCGCATTTGCAATAAAGCTTGTTGAAACGCTTCAGAAAAAGTACGAGGTAAAAAGACCCTCGGGGCCCGTGCTCGGCTCGATTATGTACGACACAGTCAATTTCTCCGCAGAGCCTGCGCTCATATGCGACGAGGCGGGGAAGATAATATGGTTCAATAAGGCGACGCAGACTGCTGCAGGCTCCGCTTCGTCAATTCTCGGTGCTAAAATAGGCAACGTAATCTCCGGTCAGATAAAGGAGATAACCGTCGATGACAAAAAGCACGAGTTCCATACGACTCTCGGCGGCAAGAACTACACCATAGAGCGCACGAAAATAAAAAGCGGCGACAAGATCTATTTTCTCCTTATGTTCAGGGACGTAACGGAGTTTGTAAACTTAAAACAGTTCGTCAAAAACGATGAAAAAGTCGTTTCGTATATCATAGTTGACAACCTCGAGGAGCTTTTGCAGTTTGAGCAGGAGAGATACAGAGAGGCGGCGGCAAAGATAGAGTCGCTCATAAGAGAGTGGGCTGCTTCCTGCGGCGGTATCGTAAAAGAGTATGAAAGGGACAAGTATCTCTTTATCTTCAAGTCCGAAGATCTTGACAGGTTTATACAGGAAAAATTCGATATTCTCGACAAGGTCCGCGATATAAGGGTCGGTACGGGAAATATATCGGTCACCATATCAATAGGCGTTGCCAAGGTAAAGGGCGAGCTTGCCGACAAGGAAAAAGCGGCGCACATAGCGCTTGATATGGCTTTGCAGCGCGGCGGAGATCAGGCGGTTGTCAAGTACGACGAAACGGTTGATTTCTACGGAGGCAGGACCAATGCGGTCCATAAGAGGACGAAGGTTAAGGCGAGGGTCGTATGCGACGAGCTTATCACGCATATGGCAAACGCGGGCAACGTTCTGGTTATGGCTCATAAATATCCCGATTATGACGCGTTCGGCGCGTCGGTCGGAATTGCAAGGCTGGCTATGTTCTGCGGAGTACGCGTAAACGTAGTCACAAGCCCGAAGGACACGAACATAAAGAGATGTATGAAGCTTTTTGGCGACGAGAGCTACAAGGGTATTTTCGTCGATGCGGCGCAGGGGCTTGACCTTGTGCGCTCGGACACCTTGCTCGTAATAGTCGACGTAAATAATATGGCAATGGTGGAATCCGAGGATATTGCGAACAACGTTGCGAATATAGTTATAGTGGATCACCACAGAAAAACGGCGGAATTTGAGCGCGCTCCTTTGATTTCTTATATCGAGCCGGCTTCGTCAAGTGCGTCGGAGCTTGTTGCGGAGATGCTTGAGCAGAGCGTGCCGCCCTCAACCCTTCATCACGCGGAGGCGAATATGCTTCTTGCGGGAATTTCGCTTGATACCAAGCAGTTTACAAAGGGCACGGGAACAAAGACCTATGCCGCCGCCATGTATCTGCGCGATAACGGTGCATCGTACGAGGATATTCAGGATCTTTTCAAAACGAATATAAGAGATTACAAGCAGGAGTCGGCATTCGGTGAGAAGGTCGAGATATACCGTCACTGTATGGCAATAGCCGTAAACCCCAACGGAGAGTCGTCTTTTGACAGGGTGCTTGCCGCAAGGGTTGCCGATAACTTGCTTATGGTTGAGGAGGTTGCCGCCTCATTTGCGCTCGTACTCATAGACGACACGGTTCACATTTCCGCGCGCTCAAACGGCACGGTAAACGTTCAGCTTATACTCGAGGCGTTGAAGGGCGGAGGCCGTTACGACGCGGCAGGAGCGCAGGTTAAGGCAACTTCCGTTCAGGACGCTCTCTTACAACTCAAAAAAGCAATAGACAATTATCTCGATCCGGAGGATTAAAATGAAGGTAGTATTATTACAGGACGTAAAATCGCAGGGTAAAAAAGACCAGATAATAGAGGTATCGGACGGATACGCAAGAAATTTTCTTTTCCCGAAGAAGCTTGCCGCACCCGCCGATGCAAAAGCGGTAAACGATATAAAAAACAGACAGAGCTCGGAAAATTTCAGACGTGAAACGGAGCGCGCAGAGGCAAAGGTGCTTGCCGATAAAATATCTTCGCTGACGGTAAAGCTTACGGCGGACGCAGGCGCTGACGGCAGGTTTTACGGCGCCGTAACGTCAAAGGATATAGCCGAGGGACTCAAAAGCCAGCACGGAATAGAAGTGGACAAAAGAAAGATACTTCTTGCCTCACCGATAAAATCGTTCGGAGTTTACAAGACGGACATAAAGCTTCTTTCCGACGTAACGGCAAAGCTCACCGTATCGGTAACGGAGAAATAAGATGGAAGAATTTGATAAAAAATTACCGTTTTCGCTCGATGCGGAGCAGTCCGTGCTCGGCTCTATACTCATAGACCCGAACAAGCTCGGCGACGTTGCACAGATAATAAACTCGGACGATTTCTATATTGACGAGCACAAGGAGATATTCTCCGAGATGCAAAGCTTCAGTCTGCAAAGCCGCAATATTGACGTTGTTACGCTGATTGATGAGCTTGTAAAGGGCGGAGTTTATCCTGACGATGCCGCCGCGAGAACGTATATAAAGCTTCTTGTAAGCATAGTTCCGGGCAGTTCAAACGCAAAGGATTATGCGAAAATAGTTAAGGAAAAGAGCACTTTAAGAAAACTTATAAATGCGGGCGAGGAGATAGTGAACAGCGCGTACGCCGCGCAGGACGACGTATCCTTGCTTGCCGACAGGGCGGAGCAGTCCATATTCGAGATAGCCTCGGGCAACGAGAGCCGCGATTTTATACATATAAAGGACGCCCTTATAAAAACCTACGCTCATCTTGACGAGTTAAAGGGCGGGGCAACGGAGGACGTTGTCGGTATAAAGACGGGCTTTTCCGACCTTGACCGCGTGCTCGTCGGGCTTGGCAAGGGCAACTTTATAATAGTGGGCGCACGCCCCGGTATGGGTAAAACCTCGTTTTGTCTTAATATAGCGGCAAGCATTGCAAAGAGGACGAAAAAAGCAGTCTGCATTTTCTCACTTGAAATGTCCGACGAGGAGCTTGTTTCAAGAATGCTTTCCTCGGAGGCGATGATAGACTCCCGTGATTTGAGAACCGGAATGATAAAGCCGGAGGATTGGGAAAAGCTCGCCCAGGCGGCGTCACAGCTTTCCGAAACGGATATATACATAGACGACACGACCGGTATAGGCCTTACCGCTATGAAAGCAAAATTGAGGAGAGTTAAAAATCTCGGTCTTGTGGTTATCGATTACCTTCAGCTTATGGAATCGGAAACAAAGCGCAAGGACGGTAGCCGTGTAAACGAAATAGGCGATATTTCAAGAGGTATTAAAATTCTCGCAAAAGAACTCGGCGTGCCCGTTATAGCGTGCTCGCAGCTTTCAAGAGGCGCGGAAAAGGAAGGCAAAAAGGAAAGCGGAAGAAAGCCGATGCTCTCCGACCTTCGTGATTCCGGTGCTATCGAGCAGGATGCGGATATGGTATTGTTCCTCTCGCGTGACTACTACGGAGAGGACCCCGAAAAGAAGAATCTTGTCGATGTTATCGTTGCTAAAAACCGTCACGGCGAGAGGGGTACGGTACAGATGAGCTGGCTTGAACAGTACACCAAATTTTCCACCCTTGACGCATCGCTTAAAGAAGGAGGCTTTTAAGGCTTTGATTTCGGTATAATTCCCGAAAAAGTGAAAAATCAGACACTTGTACGGGTAAAATCGGAGTAAACGCCGAAAATAAATATGAAAAAGAACTATGAAAGTCCCGTCGATATGCTGCTCGACGACGATTGCTGCGACAATATAATTCTCGTTGATGAAAACGGCAAGGAAACGGAGTTTGAACAGCTTGCCGTAATTCCCACCGACGAGTATGATTACGCCGTTTTGCAACCGGTGACAAAAATGGACGGAGTGGCGGACAACGAGGTGCTCGTTTTCTTGATCGACGCCGACAACGACACCCTCGTGCTCGAAAAGGACGAAAAAACCGTAAAGGAAGTATTCGACGAGTTTCAATCACTTCTTGACGAACAGGACGGCTGAAAAATTCGCAAAGTGCACAGCCAAGCTTTATGAAGCAGTGCTGACGTATCATAAAGCGAAAATAGGGTAAAACAATATGGAAGAATTGCGGACCTCGGCACCGTTAAGAGCCGTTTCCGCAGTTTTCTTGCGCTTTCAATAACATAAGAGAAGAAAGAAGAGCCTTTTTGATGAACGAGAGCATTTTATTTGAGGGAATAAGAAAAACCAAAGAATACGCCTCGATGGTAAGCGAAGCCACCGGGCTTTTTTCCTGCGGCAAAAAACTGCCGCTGCTTGTAAACGGCTTGTGTGACGGTGCCGAGAGGGCGCTTCTTTACTCTCTTGTAAAGGACCTGAAAGAAAAAAGCGGAAAAACCGTACTCATTATAACGGGCGAGGAGAGAAAGGCGAATAAACTCAACGAGTTCTTTGCATCCTCGTCGCTGAAAAGCGCGTTTTATCCCGTCAGGGACTTCAATTTTTACGATATGACCTCCTCGCACGAGCTTGAACACGAAAGGCTCGGAATACTCTCGGGCATTTTCTCGTCTTCTCTCGACGTGGTAATATCAACTCCCGAGGCATCGATGCAATATACGATGCCGAGAAAAGAGCTTGAAGCAAGGACGTTTGAGGTAAAAAAGAGCGACACGTTTGATATTTCCGCTCTTTGCGAAAAGCTCATAAAAACCGGATACTCCCCCGCCGATATGGTAGAGAGCGAGGGACAGTACGCCGTGCGCGGCGGTATTGTCGACGTTTTCCCGACGGGCGGCGGCTTTACGGTTAACGGCAAAAAATACGACGAGCATCTGCCGATAAGGACGGAGCTTTTCGGCGACGAGGCAGACCGAATGGAGATATTCGACCCGATGACGCAAAGGCGGGTCAGGGATATAGACGAGTTTGGCATAACGCCGTCAAAAGAGATAATTGCATCGACACAGGATGAGGAAAAAATATCTGATATACTATCCTCGCTTCTTGCAAAAACGCAGAGAGAGGAAACGAAAAGAGAGCTTGAAAAAGAGCTTTTCTCCATTAAAAATCATATTTCCGAGAGCTTTTTCGACCGCTTTATATCTCTTGTCTACCCTGATAGCGAATGTCTGCTTGACTATTTCTCGGACGCTCCGTTTGCCATAATTTGCGACACAGCCTCGACAAAAAGCCGCGCAAAAGACTCGGCAGAGCTTTGCGAGATGAGATCAAAAGAGCTTATCGAAAATATGCTCATAACTCCCGAATATGCAAAATACTCCGCACCTGTGTCGGAATTTGAGCGTTTTCTTGACGACCGTATAACAGTTTCAATAGATCCTTTCTCCGTATCGTATAAGGGCAAGGCGGGCGGAATTTACAACTTTAAGACGAAAAGAATTGCAGGGAGCGAAAGAACGCTAAACAACGTCTGCCCCGAGCTTGACGAGCTTGTAAAAGACGGATACTCCTGCGCACTTATCTGCCGTACCGACGCCGAGCTTAAAAACTGCGTAAAGACACTTTGCGAGCTTGGAATACCTGCTTACGATGCCACAGGTAAAGATTTTGACAAGCTTGAAAAGGGCGCGGTCGGCGTTATTTGCGACACTTTTGAGGAGGGATACGAAATACCCGCGGAAAAGTTTGCCGTAACGGTGCTTTCCTCAAAATCGTATTCGGACGTAAGGAGTGCCGGTAAAAAGAAATCTTTTGCAAAGAGCGCGGGAGAAAAAATACTATCCTGTGCCGACCTCAATGTAGGTGACTACGTTGTGCACGCAAGCTACGGAATAGGAAAATATATCGGTATGGAAAACCTGTGCGTTTGCGGTGCGTACAGAGATTATATGGCGATACAGTATGCAGGTACGGATAAACTGTATCTTCCAACGGACCAGCTTGACCTTGTTGCCAAATATATAGGCTCGGGCTCGCTTGACGGCACGGTAAAGCTCTCCAGAATGGGAGGAGCCGATTGGAAGCGCTCAACGGAGAAGGCAAAAACCGCCGCAAAGGATATGGCAAAGGAGCTTATCGAGCTTTATGCAAGGCGGCAGAGGATAAACGGCTTTGCTTTTGCCAAAGACGGAATTATGGAAAGGGAGTTTGACTCCTCGTTTGAGTTTGACGAAACCGAGTGCCAGAAAAAAGCGATAGACGAAATAAAATCGGATATGGAAAAGCCGTACCCTATGGACAGGGTGCTTTGCGGCGACGTCGGGTACGGAAAAACCGAGGTTGCCCTCCGCGCCGCTATGAAGGCGGTTGCAAACGGAAAGCAGGTTGCAATCCTCGTTCCCACCACCATTCTTGCCATGCAGCATTATCAGACCGCCCTCTCGCGCTTTGCGGGCACGGGCGTAAATATAGATATGATATCGAGGTTCAGAACGCCCTCGCAACAAGCGGCGGTATTAAGGCGGCTTCGCAGAGGGGACACCGATATCATAATAGGAACGCACAAGCTGTTAAACGACAGAACGCAGTTTAAGGACCTCGGGCTCCTTATAATTGACGAGGAACAGCGCTTCGGCGTTTTGCAAAAAGAGAAAATCAAAAAGGAAGTGCCCGACGTTGACGTTTTATCGTTAAGCGCAACGCCGATACCGAGGACTTTAAGTATGGCTATCGGCGGTATCCGCGATATGTCCGTTCTTGACGAGGCACCGACGGGGCGCGTCGGAGTTTCCTCCTACGTGCTCGAATACGACGAGGGCATCATAAACGACGCAATTATGCGTGAGCTTCACAGGGGCGGTCAGGTTTTCTATCTATATAACAACGTGGAGTATATATACACCGTTTTTGCAAGGCTCAAAAAAGCGTTCCCCGACGCTAAAATAGCCGTCGCCCACGGTCAGATGGACAGGGACAGTATCGAGGAAATATGGAACGAGCTTGTAAAAGGCAATATAGATATTCTCGTCAGCACCACCATTGTGGAAACGGGAATAGATATACCTAACGCCAACACCCTTATAATAGAAAATGCCGACAAAATGGGTCTTGCCCAGCTCCATCAGATAAGGGGGCGCGTCGGCAGATCCCACAAAAGAGCATACGCGTACTTTACTTACAGGCGAGGCAAGGAAATAAGCGAAATTGCCGAAAAACGCCTTGAAGCAATACGCGATTTTACGGAGTTCGGCGCGGGCTTCAAAATAGCGATGCGCGACCTTGAAATAAGGGGAGCGGGCAATCTTCTCGGCTCGGCACAGCACGGACATATAGATTCGGTCGGGTACGATATGTACGTAAGGCTTCTTAACGAGGCGGTGCTTGAGGAAAAGGGCGAAAAGATAGAAAAGAGCTTTGAAACGGTTATCTCCCTCTCCTCCGACGCATATCTGCCGAAAAATTATATAAAGGCGTCGGTACAGAGAATAGAGATGTACAAAAAGATAGCGCACATACAAAACGAGGACGATTTTTGTGACGTGGTATCGGAGCTTACAGACAGATTCGGCAAATTGCCGAGGTGTGCCGAGGTGCTTGTCGAGTCCTCACTTGTAAAAGCGTATGCGTCAAGGGCGCATATGAAAAAGGTGGAGCAGTTAAGAGCCGAGATGCGCTTTTTCCCAGACGAAACCAATCTTCTGGTACTTGCGGAAATTGCAAATCTTGACAGAGATAAAATAAGCGTATCGGGCGTCGGGCACATACCTTATATATCGCTCAAAATCACCCCGGGAGCCGATTTTTCAAAGGAGAGCGTATCACTCCTTAAAATTTATACAGAGAAAAGTCAGAAAACCGTTTGATTTTGTTCACATACCTATGGTAAAATATTCTCGACAACCCGAAAGGAGCAGGAAAGTGAAAAAAAGAATTATAAGCACAGTATGCCTTGTTTTATGCGTCCTTATGATACCGATAACGTTTATATCGTGCGGCAAAGAAAAGGTCTACACTCTCGGCCCGTACGAGATAACAGAGGACGAGTACACCTACCTTATAGGAATGTACAAGAGAAGACTTTTAGCAAATCTCGGCTATGAGGATATGAGCATGAGCACAGAGATAACGGATGACGGGCTTACCCTCGGTCAGTATCTTGACTCCATATATCGTAAGGAGTTCGATATGAGCGTTTATACGCTCCTTTACGCGCAATCGCTTTTCGACGATTACGGGCTTACTCTTACCGACGAACAGAAAAACAGCATAGAAAATATGATAGAAAAAACCGTAAACTACTACGGCGGATATTCCGAGCAGGCGTTTAAGCGCATAGTCAAAAAGTACGGTTATACCATAGACACCATGCGCAGCGTATATACGATGCAGGCAAAGGAAAGCGCGGTACTCTCGCATCTTTACGGTGACGATTATTCAAAGCTCACCGCAGAGGCAAAAGAGGACTACTACAAAAACGCATATCTTCATTTTCAGGTAATAGTTATCAACAACGTTTATAAATCGGTTACAGATTCCGAGGGAAAGACGAGCTATATCAATTTGAGCGAGTCCGAAAAGGCGACCAAGGACCAGCTTATTTCGGAGCTTACCTCACTTCTCGTAAAAGAGGATAAGGAGGCAAACTACCCGATAATAACGAACGAACTCGGTATGACGGTTGACGAGCTCTTTGCAGACCTCGGAAAGACGTATAATCTTCTGTTTGAAAAATATTCGGACGATACGCTCTATCCGCAGGGCTACTATATGATAGCTCCCACTTCGGCAAACCAGATAATCACCTCAAACGCTCTGTCTGCCGCATTTCTTCTCAAGGAGGGTGACTGTGCGGTAGTCACGGCTAAAAGATATTTTGAAAAGGGCGGCACGATAGAGATAAGCGGAAAGACGGAAACGATAAACGCGGGCGACTACTTTGAGTACGGCGAGGCGTTTGTAAGGAAGCTCCCTCTTGACGACGGGGCGTACTCAAAAGAGGAAAACAAGGATTTCTTTAACGAGGACGAGTTCAACGCCATGGCGATGAAAAACGCTTTTTACACCCTGCTCCAGAATTACGAGAAGGAGTGCTTCTACGAGTTAAGAGAGTCATCGCTCAAGGACTCGTATTCGATAACGTCGGCAATAGCAAACGACCTCGATTACAATTTCCTTTACGCAAGCAAGACAACCGATAAATAACAAAAAACTGCGGAGAGTGTCGGTAATTTTATTATCCGATCGCTTTTCGCAGTTTTACGGTATATAAAAAACGTATATCCGTTATATTTTATTTGCTATTTACAAAGCGCGCTTTATATGATAAAATATATTAAAATTTTGATAGTGTTGGAGGTATTTATGCGTAAATTCGACACGAAGGTTCAACATTTGAAATACAGGGTTTTAAGAGAGGTTGCCCGCCTTGCGTGGACG
>CAMGRB010000034.1 GCA_946061315.1 uncultured Clostridia bacterium
CAGATACGGGATAAACTTTTTTACGTCCCACTTTTTTAGTATCATTTTCATTCCGTCAAGGTACTGCTTGTGTATCTTTTCAATTTCATAGGGGGAAGTGTCTGCTTTTCCTCTTAAAACGCGTCCCATCGGCGCGGCACTTCCCGAGTGGCAGTAAATGCACCCGCCAAAGCCTCTTGAGCCGTCTATGTTCGGGCAGGTAAAGCCGCAGTCAAGAGTGATTTTTGCGCATTTTTCGCCGTACGTGTGCCTTAAATAATAATCGTAGGTATAATATCTTTTGTTGGTGTCCGAAAACTTGAAAGGATTATCGCTTACCTGTGACATTGCCTCACCCCCGACGTTTTAATTTTATCACAAGCGCGACATTTATTCAATACAAAATAAAAAAATCTCTTGACAAAGACGTATCTTTCTGCTATAATACAATACGCAACCGAAAAACGCTACTATGGCTCAGCTGGCAGAGCACATCCTTGGTAAGGATGAGGTCATCGGTTCGACTCCGATTAGTAGCTCCAAAAAGCCGCAACGAATTATCGTTGCGGCTTTTGATTTTAAGAAGGGCTCAAAACGTAGGAACGGTAATCTTTTCTTCGTCGAGGGTTGTTTCCTCGTATTTATCCGCGTCGGCAGGGGCGGTTATTTCGGGGGCGGTCATGTCGCACTTGAAGTCAACGCTTACAACCATTATTACCTTGCTTCCACTCATATACGTACTGCCGGACAGCTCGAGCTTACCGCCGGTCACGCTTCCTTTTTTATCTATTGATATAGAGATTGAAGCGTCGTCCAGGGTCGTTTCCCCGCCCGACATACTATTGAGCAGCTCGCCGAAAAGATCTTCTATCTCTTTCAGATCGTCGGGAGTTACGGTTATCGTTATATCGTTGTCGTTTATATCGACGACGGCTTTTTCAAAGGTTTCTTTGGTAAACTGAAGACCCTCTGTATCTCCGCTTTCAAAAAATCCTTCGGGCAAAACCTCGGCAAGCTGCTTTTTAACGTCCTCCATTGATGCGGTGGCTTTCTGCTTTACCGTTTCACCATCGGCTTCCCCACGCATATATAATACGCCGTCGACATAGGTCATCTCCGCCTCTCCGAGCTCGGCAAGGTTGATTTTTGCGTACAAGCCGCTCTCACTTATCTTTTCTTCAATGCTCATTGTGACGGAGGTCTTAAAGCCGCCCATCGAGAAAGATATGTCTGCGTCTGCGGAAAAAGAATAGCCTTTTGCGTCCTTGACTTTTTCAGTCGACGCCGAAACGAGATTATACACGTTTTCGGGCGTGGGATTTGCCCTTACGGCGTTCTGGTATTTTACGGCTTGCGCGTCGGCACTGTCGTTGCACGACGAAAGCCCAATAACGCACAGAACTAAAATCAGAATAACGGATAAAATTCTTTTCATAACTGTTTCTCCTCACTTTGTATTATTATTTATTATATTCGCTTAAAAATTATGCGTCTATCTCAATATACTGTTCAGGGTAGTTCGGGACTGATACCTTGGGGTCGTCGCCGTTTATAGTTTCGGTTATGGTAATTGATACGTTTACTTCCGACGAGCCCGACGTTACGGTGCCGTCAAATTTATAAGTTTCGCTCGTTACGTTACCGTCTTTGTCTATCGTGACAGTTAAAGAAGCCGTCGTAACCGTGGCTTTGTATCCGCTGAAAGCGGATTTGAACGTTGATTCGGCTAATTCCTTTATTTTGCCGGAGGTCAGATATATAATCTTTTCGCCCTCGGCTTCTCCCACCGTGACGAAGGCGCCTTCAAAATCGAGCCTTCTGAAATGATACATTCCCCCGTTTTTGACGCCGTATTGATTGGAAGCCGATTCAAAATCGATTGAGTATTTGTATTTTTCTCCGTCATTATAAATGTACAGTACGCCTTCAACAAGCGTCAGCTTTACAACGCTGCCGTTCGATATGGAGTACGAGTAAAATCTGTCCTTGTTTATGTCCACATGCTGTTCTACGGTTGTACTCGAGTACTCCGTTTTGAAAAGATTTTTTATATCTACAGAATACGCTCCGTCGTCAACGAGCTTTTTCATTGCTTCCTTATAGGTTGCATATGCCTCCGTCGCTTTTTCGCCGAGCATATGCTCTTCGTAATTATCCGAATCATCGGGAATGGCTATAATGGGGGCTTCTCCGGGGTTTTCAAACGTTGCGTTTGCCGTGACGGAAACGGATATTTTTTCCCCGCCCGATTCCGAATCGGCTGAAAATACGACACTCCCCCCGACTATATTTTCATCGTTGTCTATTGTTATTGAAGCGGAGGCTTTGCTTAAAGCTGCTTCTTCGTCGGCTATGCCGCTTGCCACCTCCGACACAAGACCGCTTAACGAGTCTATGCCGAGAATATCAAGCGTTACCGTTATTGTGTCTTCTTCTATGAGCACATCGGCTTTTTCAAAGTCTTTTGGCTCTAACTTTACGTCCTTTATATCAAATGAAAAAGAATCGGACGATGGCTCAAACGAATACGAACACAGTATAATTTTTATGCTTTCTTCCTCGAAATCCTCTTTTGTCATATTCGTTTTGTATTTTGCTACACCCTCGGTGTCGTTTTTGTAACAATACATCGTTTCGTCTATGAAGGTAAGCCTCGATTTTCCACCCAGCTTGCCAAGATCCGATTCGATATAGTATCCGTCCCCGTTTTTACTGTTTAAGAACGTCATTTCAAACGACGTCTTTATCCCTTTTACCGTAATCGAAACGTCTACGCTTGCGTTTACTCTATATGCGTCTGATTTTTCGACTTTTTCTATTGACGATGAAACGAGATTGTAAACGTTTTCGGGTGACGGGTCTTTTTTTACCGCTTTTATGTACCTGTTGCCATCTATTCCGTTACAGGATGAAAAGCAGAAAACGCACAGTATGAGGGCAGTAATTGCAATCCATAATTTTTTCATGGTTTATCTCCTTGATTTATAACGCTACGTCACAGCCGCAATCCGCGCTCTGTGCGGTGTGTAAGACCGACGACACAGGAGGCTGTACTAATTATAACACAATAACCGTAATTTGTCAATGTTCCCTTTGTGCTTTATGTAAAAATGCCGTCGCGACCGAAATTATGCAACGGCATTTATCTTGTTTCTTTAAGTATATCGAGGATTTTTTCAAAATTCTCGGGCAACGGGCACTCAAAACGGACAATCTCTTTCGTCCTCGGATGAGGGAACGAAAGCTCTTTTGCGTGGAGCATCTGACCGTCTATCAACGGTTTGTGGGCTTTTTCAAACGGAGTTTTGCCACCGCCGTAAACCGTATCTCCCATAATGGGGTGACCTATGTGGCTCATATGGACTCTTATCTGGTGCGTTCTGCCCGTTTCAAGCTCCATTTTCGCATAGGTAAAGCCCGAAAATTCCTCTATCGTCTTATAGTGCGTTATCGCCTCTCTGCCGCCTGCAACTACCGCCATTTTTTTGCGGTTTGTCGGGTGACGTGCTATCGGAGCGTCTATTGTGTCCTCGTTTTCTTTAAGGTGCCCCGTCACTATCGCGTGGTAGACGCGCTTTATCCCGTGCTCCTTTAAGAGCGAGGAGAGGAAAACGTGCGCTTCGTCGTTTTTGGCTACGACAAGCAGTCCGCTTGTGTCCTTGTCTATTCTGTGAACGATGCCCGGGCGGATAACTCCGTTTATTCCCGAAAGGGTGCCCTTGCAATGATAAAGCAAGGCGTTTACAAGCGTTTTCGTTTCGTTGCCGGGTGCGGGGTGAACGACCATTCCCGACGGTTTGTTTACGACTATTATGTCCTCGTCCTCGTAAACTACGTCAAGCTCTATATCCTCCGCCTCTGCCGAAAGCTCCGTCGGCTCGGGGATATTTGCCTCCACGCAGTCACCGGGTCTTATGCGGTAATTTTTGCTCTTTACCTCCAAATTGACGAGGACGTGTCCGTCATCTATCAGGTTTTGCGCAAAGGAGCGAGTTATAGAAAACCTCTCGGAAACAAAAACGTCGAGGCGCTTGCCTATATCATTTTCCGCCGCCGTCATTTTGTTCTCCCGCCTTTTTGGCTTTCATATTTTTTACCTCGTTTAAGATTATGCCGAGTATAAGAATTGCCGCACCGACGCTTACGCAAGCGTCCGCAACGTTGAAAACGTAGAAATTTATCAGGCGGAAATCTATCATATCGACAACGTAGCCGAGAAAAGTTCTGTCTATCATATTGCCGACACCGCCGCTTATTATGAGCGCCATGCCGATTTTTATAAGCTTGGTGTCCTTTGAAAAACGGAAAAGATAGACACAGAGTGCCACTATTGCTATTGTGGATACGCTCATAAATATCCATCTGTGATTGCTTAACATACCGAACGCGGCACCCTCATTCTTTATATACGTTATGTGCAAAACGTCCTTTATTATGGGGAGAGTGTCGTTTAAGTTCATATTCGACGAAACGATTATCTTCGTTATCTGGTCGAGCACTATGCCGCCCGCGGCTATGATAATAAGAACAATATTGAAATTCATTTTAACCTCATATAAATGCGTACGCAAAGCTTGCCAGTGCGGTCACGAGAATATAGACCACGAAAAAAGAAATATCAAGCGGGCATCTCCTCACCCAATCAAAGCGCATAAAAAGCTCCCTTATCGGACCCGTTATCGGCTCGGTGATCATAAGCGTAAAGCTGTATATCTTCGATTCACGAAACGACGGCACCCAAGAGCATATTGCGCGAACGAGCATACAACATTCAAAAGCCGTAAGTATGCCGTAGATTATTATTGCGAGTACGGAAATGATTTTCATTTTTCTCCTTAAAGATCCGAGAACGTGTCGTCCTCTGCGCTCGACTCGAATATTTCGCCGCTTACGTCAACGTCGGGCGGGGCGATTAAGTACGAGTCGTTGGTTGCTTTCTTTATGTTTGCGTCAAGCGAGTACGCAACGCCGCCGATAAAGTCTATCATTCTGCGGCAAAGAGCCTTGTCCGTGCCCTCGAGATTGAGTAAAATCGTCCTTCCCGCCATAAGATAGTCCGCGGCGGTAAGTATCTGCTCAAATGACGACGGCTTTATTACTTTAAGCTCTATGTTTGCTCCTCCGAGAGAAACGTCGGCGCCTTCTTCCTCGATGCACTCTTCCTCGTCGTATTCTTCCTCGTATTCCTCGTAAGGTCTTTTTTTGAATTTATTGAAAAGTCCCATTATAAATACTTCCTTTCTCCGAAAATCGCACTGCCGACCCTGACAAGCGTAGCGCCCGCCCTGACGGCATATTCATAACTGTCGCTCATTCCCATTGAGAGAACGGCGTTTTTGTCCTCATAGAATATTTTATCAAATAATTGCTTGGTTATCAAGAAGTATTTCAAATATTCTTCTTTATTTTCGCATTTTGGACCCATTGTCATAAGCCCTTTTACACAAATCGAGGGGAATTTCCTCGCTTTTTCAACAAAATCGCACACGTCCTCGGGCATAACTCCGCCCTTTGCCTCCTCTTTTCCGCTGTTGACTTCAATAAGCACGTTCATTATTTTTCCCTTTGATGCGGCGCGCTTGTCTATTTCTTCAAGCAGAGGGAGTGAATCTACCGAGTGGATAAGGTCCACCTTGTCGATAATGTACTTTACCTTGTTTTTTTGCAGAGTGCCGATAAAGTGTACGCTTGCATGCTTGTCGTAAAGGTCGTATTTTTCGGTAAGCTCGTTTACTCTGTTTTCGCCTATGGTGTCAACTCCGAGCGATATGAGGTAGTTTATGTCCTCGGCACTTTGCATTTTCGTCGCCGCAAGGAGCGTTACCTTGCCGCCCGGGTCAAGCTCGGAAAGACGGCTTCTTACCGCCTCGTAATTCTTTTTTATCGTTTCTTTATCCATTGATGCCTCCGAGTATTTCATCGACACGCTCCCGCACGTTTTCGGTGTCTACGTAAATTTTGTTGTAATTTTTCTTTTTTGAAAACCACGTTGTCTGCCGTTTTGCGTATTTTCTCGTCGAGGATTTTATTTCCTCTGTTGCCTCGTCAAGCGACACGCGCCCCTCTATATACGCAACTATTTCCTTGTAGCCTATTGCGCCCGAGGCGGTGTCGTTACCGTGAAGATAGCCCTTTTCATAAAGACCCTGCACCTCACGAACAAGCCCCTCCTCTATCATTTTATCGACACGTGCGTCGATTTTTTTATATAAAAGCTCCCTGTCCGAATAGGTAAGATATATAACGGTGGCGTCATACGGCGGAGGGGTGAGCTTTGATTTTTCGTCCCACACGCTTTTCGGTATTCCCGTGCATTTATATATTTCAAGCGCACGGATAACGCGCTTTACGTTGTTCTCGTGTATTTCGGCGGCACTCTTTTCGTCAACCTCTGAAAGAAGCTTGTGCAAGGCGGAATTTCCGTTTTCCTTTGCGTACTCTTCAAGCTCTGCTCTGTAATTTTCGTCGCGGGACGTGTCGCAAAAAGAGCCTATTTCAACAACGCTGTCAAGATAAAGCCCCGTGCCTCCGACAAATATCGGAGTTTTGCCGCGCGCTATAATTTCGTCTGCGGCTTTTTCGGCAAGGAGCGAATAATCTGCGCACGAAAAATTGATATCGGGCTCTATTATATCTATCATATGGTGAGGAACTTTTTCCATCTCCTCTTTTGTCGCCTTTGCCGTGCCTATGTCCATACCCTTGTAAACCTGCATGGAATCGCACGAGATTATCTCCCCGCAGATTTTTTCGGCAAGCTCTATTCCGAGTGCGCTTTTTCCCGTCGCCGTCGGACCGACTATCGCAATTACTCTCATATATCTCTCCGCAAATAAAATCTTGAATATCGGCAGGAGCAAGCCCCTGCCCTACGAAGAACGTTCTTTATTTCTATGCCTTGGCGCAAAATATGAGAATTTACCGATTGGCAGAATGAATGACCAACCGGTAAATGTCAAAATAAATCGCTGTGAGTACCTGTTCTGGCAAGAAACAAAATCAACTGTCCGTTATCAATCTGATAAACAAGCAACCAATCGGGTTGTATGTGACATTCTCTGTACCCGCCGTAATTACCTGTGAGCCAATGGTCGCGATATTTTTCATCAAGTGTTTCGCCGTTTGCCAAAGCGGCGATAACCTCTTTTATTTTGTTCAGATCATATCCTCTTTTTTGTGCAAGCTTCAAATCTTTTCTGAATTGATTTGAAGAAACAATTTCATACTTCACCTAAAATGTCCTCCATCATACTGTCCACGCTGTCATATCTTTTATATTTCTCGGGTGAAGAACGCATTTCCTGAGCTTCCCTCATTGCATCAAGCGTCAGTTTATTGGGCATCTCTCTTGTAATGGCAAACGGGAAAGAGCCTTCATAAATCATCTGCTTCAAAAAAATGTTTACTGCAGTAGAGAGATCCATTCCAAAATCGGCAAGCAAAGTCTGCGCCTTTGCTTTCGTTTCCGCATCAATACTTATATTTGTAGATACTTTAGGCATAATATCAACTCCTTTCAATAACAGTATAGCATATTATACCCTGTTTGTCAATATATTATACCTTATTTTTGTGACATTTTGTTTGTAATATGCGCATATTGTGTTGCTTTTTCAACATATAAACATCGCGTCGCCGAAGGAGAAAAAGCGGTATTTTTCTTTTACTGCTTCCTCGTATGCGCCCATTATGAAGTCCTTGCCCGCAAAAGCGGAAACAAGCATAAGGAGCGTGCTTTTGGGCAGGTGGAAATTGGTTATAAGTGCGTCCGTTGCTTTGAATTTGTAACCCGGGTATATGAAAATCCCTGTTTCCGCACACATGGGGTGGATAATTCCGTCCTCGTCGGATACGCTCTCAAGCGTGCGGCACGACGTTGTACCGACTGCCACTATCCTGCCGCCGTTTTTCTTACATTCGTTTATCGTGTCCGCACTTTCCTTTGTTACGGATATATACTCGGAGTGCATTATATGGTCGGTTATCTTCTCCTCGCTTACGGGGCGGAACGTGCCAAGCCCGACGTGGAGCATAACGGGCGCTATTTTAACTCCCTTTTGCTTTATTTTTTCGAGCAGTTCTTTTGTGAAGTGGAGCCCTGCCGTAGGCGCCGCCGCCGAGCCGTTTTCTCTTGCGTAAACCGTCTGATAACGCTCTTTATCCTCTAACTTTTTGGTGATATAGGGCGGCAGGGGCATTGAGCCTATTATGTTTAATACCTCGAATATATTTGCAAATTTCTCTTTGTCATACGAAAAGCGCACGATTCTGTTTCCGTCCTCGATTATATCGGTCACGGTTGCGGTTAAAATATCGCCGTAACGGACACTCCCCCCGACTTTTATCTTTCTTGCAGGGCGCAAAAGGACTTCCCACACGTCAGTTTCGCGCTGTCTTAAAAGGAGGGTTTCTATCTTTGCGGGCTCAAGTACAAAATCGCCTTCTTCTCTTACCTTCTCGCCGTATATCCTCGCCGGGATTACCCTTGAATCGTTTATGACGAGCACGTCGCCCTCGCTTAAAAAATCTATAATATCGTAAAAGTGACGGTGGACAATGCTCTTTTCTTTTCTGTCAAGTACCATAAGCCTTGAATGATCTCTTGGCTCGATGGGGGTCTGCGCTATTTGCTCCTCGGGGAGAAAATAGTCAAAGTCCTTTGTCATAAGCTCCGTTTTCGGTAAATCGTTCTTTATCATTTCGTTTCCCTTGTGTCAACGTGCGCTCGCACGTCATATTTTATAGTAATACGGTTGGAATTTCCGTTTTTATAATTATAGTATATTATCATCTTTTTTTCAACCGATTTTAACATTTTTCGGAGGGTTTTCGGTATGGGAAGAAAGAAAAACGTTTTTTCGGGTTGCGCAACTGCGCTTGTAACTCCGTTTTACAGAGGTGAAATCGATTACAATTCGCTCGGCGAGCTTATTGATTTTCAGATAGCAAACGGCGCGGACGCTCTCGTTTTGCTCGGCACAAGCGGCGAGGCATCGACAATTTCGGAGGCAGAGAGGGAAAAGATAATATCGTTCGGTGCCGAGCGAATAGCCAAAAGAGTGCCGCTTATTGTCGGGTGCGGCTCCAACTGCACGGAAACCTCGGTAAAATACTCAAAAAGCGCCGAGGATTTGGGAGCTGACGCACTTCTTGTCGTAACTCCGTACTACAACAAGGCGAGCGAGGTCGGGCTTTGTGCGCACTATAAAAGCGTTGCCGCAAGCGTTTCCTTACCGATTATAATATACAATGTCCCGTCAAGGACGGGGGTCAGCGTTTCGATGAGCGTATACCGGGAGCTTTCTCGGGTTGACAATATAGTGGCGGTTAAAGAGGCAAGCGGAAATATCGCTTATGCCGAGGAGGTTTGCTCTCTTTACGGCTCTTATTTCGATATTTATTCCGGAAACGACGATATTATTTTACCTCTGCTTTCGCTTGGCGCAAAGGGAGTTATATCTGCTACATCA
>CAMGRB010000035.1 GCA_946061315.1 uncultured Clostridia bacterium
GGATACGGGGAGCGACACAAAAGACACGAACGTAGCCGACGACACCTCGTCCGACACAAAGACAAGCGACGATATAAAGGACGAAAGCCCCGTCTTTTACACCATAATACCGACGGATATGAGTGCAGGGGTGCTTGACAACCAAACGTCGCTTAAAATCGACACGGAAAAATTGACTTTTACAAAGAAAAATTTATCCGATATTT
Source organism: uncultured Clostridia bacterium (assembly GCA_946061315.1). GTDB lineage: Bacteria > Bacillota > Clostridia > Oscillospirales > CAG-272 > RGIG2000. The sequence goes on from CAMGRB010000035.1 coordinate 207, forward strand.
ACGCCGAATACGGCAAAAATGCCCCGGTAGTGTTGATAATTCACTCCCGCGCAAACGAGTGCTACTCCGACGGGGCGCAATATTCCGAAAGCTCCGATTTTTATTCGGACACTAAAAACGTATCGGATATAGGAGAGATAATTTCCTCCGTCCTTACAAGACAGGGGATAAACTGTATTCATATAACGGACAATTTCGGCGACTCACTCCGCTTATCAAAAGAAAAATATGAAAAAACGCTCTTAGACACCCTTAAAAAATATCCGAGTATATCATACGTCATAGACCTTTCAAGAGATGTAACGATAGACGGAGATATGAGCATGAAAAAGCCCGTTATACAGGTAGGTGATACGTCTTACGCTCAACTTAAAATAACCGTGGGCAGTAATGAAATAACGGAAAACCCGTATTGGTCCGAAAATCTTGCCTTTGCCCTCTTTCTTTCCGAGTATATATCAAAAGACGCAAAAAATCTTATGCGCCCGTGCGTTTTGTCCCGCTTTTCCTTATCACAGCAGTATGCTCCTCTCTCGTTAAGAATAGACGTAGGCTCGTATTCAAATACGTATGAGGAAGCAAGCGCAAGCGGCGAGCTGCTTGCCTATATTCTCGCCTCATACATAACGGGAAAATAAAGATACGGCTTCTCTTTCAACAAAAAAGTCCTGTGCGATATGATGTTACATACCGTACAGGACGATTTTTAATTAGTAAAATATCAGTTCAAGCAGTTTGACTATAAGCGGTAGCGTCGCCATTGAGAGAAGCGTACACATTCCCGTTATTACCGCCGCGCTTTTTTTGGACACGTCGTACATTTCCGCATACATAACGGTTGACGAGGCGGTCGGCAATGCGCTCATTACCGTAAAGAGCGATATAAAGAACACGTCGAGGTGGCAAACAAACGATAAAAGTGCAACGACAACGGGCATGATTATAAGTTTTATAAAGCAAATATAATACGTTTTCAGGTTCAGGAAAAATTCTTTAAGGTTCGTATTCGCTATAAGCGCACCCGTCACAAGCATTGAAAGCGGTGTGCAAAGAGCGCCGAGAGTTGAGGTGGCATTTGACAGAAATACGGGAATCGGAAGCCTTGTTACGAAAAGAATTATTCCGATAATCGAGGGGACGGTGCCGTAGTTTAAGAGCATTGTCTTTGCGTTTATTTTAATGTCGTCCCTGCCTCTGCCGAAAATAACTACTCCCCACGACCATATGAATATGTTAAACGATATAATGTAAAAGCCTGCGTAAAATAACCCTTCCGCGCCGAGAAACGATTCTATTATGGGGAATCCGACAAATCCGCAATTTGCGAATATGGCGGCAAACTCCGCCACCTTCTTCTCGTCCTCGTTTTTGTATCTGAACACGGAAAAATGTGCTATAACGGCAATTACCACGTGGACGGCAAGTCCGATTGCTATTACAAGAAGCCCCTTTTTAAGCCGCTCCGTGCTGAACTCCACGTTTATCATAGCGCCTATTATCATAAAGGGTTGGGCGATTTTTAAGGTAAGGGTAGATAGTCCCTTCAAGTTGCCGTCGCCGAGAATTTTCGTCTTACCGCCGACAAACCCGACGGCGAGCAAAACGACGAGCGAGAAAACCGTTGAATAAAAATTTGAGAGATCCATTTTTGCTCCGAACTGTTTTTTATGATTCTATCACTTTTTTTATCCTTTTACAATAGATTTGACAAAATTTTTACTCCGTTTTTCTTACATATACATTCGCAATGCTCTTTTATGTATGAAAGCGCTACGCTTTTCATCTGCTTTGCGTATTCTCCTATAAATGCGTATCTTAATTCCTTGGGATATATATCGTCGAGTACGAGATAATACTCTCCCCTCCTTGAGTCGTGATACACGCTGCTCCTGCCCGTATATCCTATACTCTCCATGCGTGCGCTTACCGAGAGAAGATTTTCGAGATTTTCAAACCGATACAGCGACGGGGATATTAAATTTTTGCTCCTTTTGTTATCAAGTGAAATAGTTTTGTCCTTATACGTAACGCCCACCTCCAAGCGACTGATAAATATTTCACATCCCCCGTCCCTTGACTGATACATCTGTACGAGTACCTTACCCGAGCCGAACTCAAAGCCTATCTTTTCCTTTGCTCCCGCAAAGATTTTTTGAAATATTTTTGCCGTTTCCTCGTCGTCGCCGTAAGCGTCCTCCGAGTCAAGACCGTACCTTATTGCCTCCTCGGCGTTAAGCATTATTTTAAGAGCGTCGTCCCCTATCTTTATTATCTCCACACCATCACCTCTTACTTTATTATTATATAGGGCTTCCCCCTTTTTGTGCAAGCGGCAATATTTGCCTCATATGCCCGAAAGCCCCTTATCCCCGCCCTTTTTTCAAATATTAAGAATTAGAAGCATTTTTTACTTGGCAGTAAAATATATTGTACTGAACGAGATTGCACCGATTTTCAGTTGCGTCATATAATGATTGATTATTATACGGCGTAAGGATACGTGCAAGACGGAATACAGAAATGGAGATAAGATATGAAAAAGTTTATTTTGTTCGCCGTAATTCTCACCTTTGCGCTCTGCCTTTGTATAAGTGCAAGCGATAAACTGTCGCCTGCGCTTGACGTTTTGGCAGAGGAAAATGAAATGATAAAAACAGGAATAGTTTATAACGGGGAGATATGCTTTGACAAGTCCGATTTTGACATCTCGACCGGTATCACGGTAAAATCAATAACCGTTGCCGCCCTGCCCGATCAAAGCGCGGGAAAGCTTATGCTCGGCAATTTGTACGTAGTTGAAAATCAGGTTATATACCGTGACGACCTCTCGTCGCTCAAATTCATTCCGTCGGGAACGGATGAGTCGGTATCAAGCTTCTCGTTTTCCGTAAACGACTCCGCTTATAACATAAAGTGCTCCTTAAAGACGGTAAAGAGCGTAAACTTCTCGCCCGTCGGTGCAAACGGAGCAAGTATAGAAACGTGGACGCAAAAGAATATTTCCGTATTCGGCTCCTTAAACGGCTACGACCCCGAGGGTGACGAGTTGAAATTCGAGATAGTTTCATACCCCAAAAAAGGTATCGTAGAGATCTCCAACGAAAAGACGGGAGATTACAAATACACGCCGTACGAGGGCGCAAAGGGTAAGGACGCATTTTCTTACAGAGTGCGCGATTCCTATGGTAACTACTCCGAAACGTGCACGGTAAACGTAAGGATACAAAAGCTTAAAACCACGCTCGTATTTTCCGATATGGACGGGAGCAAAGCCTTAAACGCCGCCCTTATAGTGACCGACGGAAAGTTTATGGATTATACGGTAAACAAGGACGGCACAGTATCATTTAATCCCGACGAAAAGATAACCAAGGAGGAGTTTGTTGCGCTCATAATGAACGCGCTCGGGGCAAAGGACGTACCGACCCTTGAAAAGACGCGCTTTGCGGACGACGAAAAAATTTCTCCCGAATACAAGGGATATGCGGAGAGCGCATTCGTTCTCGGAATAGTTAAGGGGACAACGAAAACGGACGGCGTATATTTTAACCCGAAGGACGAGGTAACCGTGGCGGAGGCGGCGGTTATGATAAACAGTATAATAGGTGCAAAGAGCAAGTCCTCATCGACAACCTTTGCGGACGAAGAAGATATTCCCGAATGGGCAAAGAGCGACCTTGTGTCGCTTAACGAACTCGGAATAATAGAAAAGAGCGACGGAAAAATAAATCCCAACTCCACGCTCAACCGTGCGCAGACGGCGCAGATAATAATGTCGCTCCTCGACGGCAGAGGAAAGCTCGGAAGATAGCCTTTTATAAAGCAAAGTCAACTCCTGCAATACAAAAAATCCCGACACGTGTCGGGATTTTTTGTGTTATAAGTGTTTTTTGAAGCGATTTTCACATAGTAAACGGTTTCCGTAAAGTCAGCCGTTTATTTGACTTGCATCTTTTTGATCTTTTCTTCGTCGGGTGTGACGTAAGCAGTCCAATTTGACGTATAAATAACAAACCCGGGCTTTGAGGACGAAGGCTTTTTTACGTTTTTGACCTTTGTGTAGTCAACCGCTATATTGTTGCCCTCCGCCTTGGAGTAAAATGCCGCAACCTCTGCAGCCTCGGTAAAATCACGCTCCGAGGGCTCTTTATCCCCGCTTTGCATTAAAACGTGGGATCCGGGCATATTCTTTACGTGGAACCACCAATCCTTTTTGTCGGCAAGCTTTGTCGTTATATAGTCGTTTTGAGTGTTGTTTTTGCCGCAGAGCAAGGTATATCCCCCGCCTGTTATGAATTTAAGAGGATGTGGGGTGCCCGTTTTGACGGCGGTATAGTTTTTCATTCTCGAAGCGTAACCGCTGTGGAAAAGCTCCTCCCTTATCTGTGCAAGGTCTGTTTCTCCGTCCGCGCGGGTCAGGGCGTCAAACACCGTAGATATATACTCAAGCTCGTTTTTTGAAAGCTCTATCTGCTTTGCAAGCTCCGCCTTTGCCTTTTTTAGCTTGGCGTACTTTTTGTAGTACCTCTGGGCATTTTGTGCGGGGGTGAGCCTTGTATCGAGCTCTATTACCTTCTCGCTCATATTTTCGTCGGAGTAGTCTATTGCCTTTACAAACGGTGCGCCCTTTTTTATCGCGTAAATATTGGAGGTTATGAGGTCGCCCTTGCTTCTGTACTCCTCGGCGCTGTCACATTCTTTAAGTTCAAGCGTCTGTGCGGCTATCTTTTTTGTTATTCTCGACTCCGCATTTGTAAGTAGCCTTAAAATATCGGAGGATTTTTGCCTTATGCGCTCCGCTTTGCTCTTTTTTGAAAAGTAAGTGTCTATAAGCTCCGAAAACGATTTTTTGTTCTCGTTTGCGTAGCCTGTGCCGAAATAGTGAAGCGGAATATACGAATACTCAACGGGGTTTGAGCTTTCGTCAAGTACAAGATACGGGTAGAGCGAATTTGATTTAAGACCGTCTACAATTTTGAAAAATTCCTCGATAAGTGTCGGAATTTTAACGTTTTCGAGTGTGGTATCAATATCTCCCGAGGCAAGATAAGTCAATTCTCTTGCGGTTGAAATTGCAATTCCCGCAAAGGCGGATGATATAAATTTGTCGCACCTTGTGCCCGAAGGAGCGTTTTTTACGGCGGTTTCAAAATCTTCTTTCGTTACGCTTAACGTGTCGAGCTTATCCTGCTTCGGCGGCAGCTCGTACTTTACGCCGGGGATAAGCTGGCGTGCGGAATTGGCAGAGATGTCGACGGGTCTTAAAAGCGCGATTATTTTGTGCTCCGAATCGGCGAGAATTATATTGCTGTACTTACCCATTATCTCGCAAATGAGATACTTCTTTGACTTATATCCCATCTCGTCGTATGCGTCAAATTCAAGCTCGCACACGCGCTCGAAGCCCATCTGACGTGCACCCGTCATTTTTGCGCCCGCAAGATGCTTTCTTAAAAGCATACAGAGCATCGGCGCTTTTGCGGGATTTTCCGCCTGCGTTTCGGTTATATTTATCCTCGGACAGTTGCTACCTCCGTTTATGAGGAGCTTTTCGTTGATGTTTTGCGTTCTTATGAGAAGCACTATTTCGTCCGATGCCGGTTGGTATATCTTATCTATCCTGCAGGGTGCAAGAGAGTTTATTTCCTCGGTGACGCACCTTAACATACCTGCGTCAAAAGCCATTTTTATCACCTGCGCAATCTCGTTTCAAATAGGCATAAAGAGCCTCTTGCTTACAATTCTACTACAAAATTCTTCTCAAGTCAAATATTTTTCGGTATATTTATAAAAATATATAGAAATCGCGCGCGTTTTGTGCTATAATTACTTTTAAGACGGCTCACAATGCTTGCAAATTCCCCGTGGCGCCGTCAGGAAAGGATACATATGGAACAAAACAACGTAAGGTGCGACATTTTATCTTTGCCCGTCATCGCTTTGCGAGGCATTGTCGCATTTCCTAAAATTACTTTAAGTTTTGAAATTTCACGCCCTTTTTCAAAGAGCGCGATAGATATTGCATCAAAAACAGGCTCGGACGTTTTTCTCGTACCTCAAAAGGACCCCTACAAAGAGGACGTTTCGTTAAACAACCTTTTCACCACAGGCGTTATTGCCTCGGTAAAGCAGGTAATCAGCGACAAGGGCGGAGATATGAAGGTCACGGTTGAAGGACTACGCCGTGCATCGATAGGAAATATTTACGCATCTGGGGGATACTACGTAGCAGATCTTGCCTTGCAAAACGAGCAAGACGACGTATCCGGCTCTGCCTCCGACGAGGCTTTTCTGCGACTGATAAGGGAAAAGACGAAGGATCTCATCAAGATGTTCCCCTCTCCCTCGGCGGACTTCGTTATGAAAACGCTTTTTACAAACGACGTTGGTTATCTTGCGGATTTTGTAGCCGCAAATATTCTCGTAAAATTTACGGACAAGGTTGCTATTCTCTGTGAAACCGACAGATACAAGCGCGCAAGCACGCTTATCGAGATTCTCGGTCGCGAGGCCGAAATACTCAAAATCGAGGGCGATATACAGAGAAAGACCCGCTCGAAAATGGACGACAATCAAAGGGAATATTTTCTGCGTGAGGAGTTAAAGGTCATTCAGAACGAGCTGGGCGGAGATCAACAAGGCGATGCCGAAGAGCTCTATGATGAAATAATGGCAAAGCATTTTCCGAAAGAAGTTGAAAACAAGCTCCTCAAAGAGCTTTATAAGTTCAACAAGGCGCCGTTCGGCACGCCCGAGGCTACCGTTTTACGCACTTATATAGAAACCTGCCTTGAAATTCCTTTCGGCAAGTATTCAAAGGACACGACCGACGTTGAAGCCGCAAGAAAAATTCTTGACAACGACCACTACGGACTTAAAAAGGTCAAGGAGCGTATTCTTGAATTTATTGCGGTAAAAGAGCTTAATCCCGACGTAAAAAATCAGATAATATGTCTTGTCGGCCCTCCCGGTGTCGGCAAAACCTCGCTTTGCGCTTCGATAGCGCGTGCGCTCAAAAGGAAATACGTGCGCGTTTCTCTCGGTGGAATAAGGGACGAGGCGGATATAAGAGGACACAGAAAGACCTACGTCGGCGCTATGCCCGGACGTATAATAAACGCCCTTTGCGAGTGCAAGACGTCAAATCCTCTTATGGTGCTTGACGAGATTGACAAGATGGCTTCCGATTCAAGAGGTGACCCTGCCTCCGCTATGCTCGAAGTGCTTGACGGCGAGCAAAACAAGGCATTCAGGGATCATTTTGTCGAAATGAGCGTCGATCTTTCAAGATGTATGTTTATAGCGACGGCAAACACGCTTGACACCGTGCCTGCTCCGCTTATTGACAGAATGGAGATAATCGAAATTTCGTCATATACGAGAAATGAGAAATTTCATATTGCAAAGGAGCACCTTATCCCGAAGCAGCTTAAACGTCACGGTCTTAACAAAAGATCGCTTAAAATCTCCGACGACGCTCTCTTTGAGATGATAGAATCGTACACCGCCGAGGCGGGAGTGCGTAATCTTGAGCGCGAAATCGCTTCTCTTTGCAGAAAAGCCGCAAAGGAGATAGTCGAAAAGGGCGTAAAGAGCGTTTCGGTAACGAAAGAAAACCTTGAAAAGTATCTTGGAGTTCAGAAATACGAGGCGGAAACCATTGACGAGGCAGACCAGATAGGCGTTGTAAACGGAATGGCTTACACCTCGATAGGCGGAGATTTACTCAAAATAGAGGCCTCCGTTATGAAAGGTACGGGAAAGCTTCAACTCACGGGCAAGCTCGGTGACGTTATGAAGGAGTCCTGCGAGATCGCGATAAGCTTTATAAGAGAAAACGCCGAAAAGCTCGGTGTTTCACCCGATTTTTACGCGACGAGCGATATTCACATTCACGTACCCGAGGGGGCAGTTCCGAAGGACGGTCCGAGTGCGGGAGTTTCTATGGTAACTGCGCTGGTAAGCGTTCTCACCTCTCGCCCCATAAGACGAGATATTTCAATGACGGGCGAAATAACCTTGCGCGGCAAGGTTTTGCCGATAGGCGGACTTAAAGAAAAGACTATTGCCGCATATTCGGGCGGGGTTAAAAACATAATAATTCCCGCGGGAAATATGAAGGACCTTGCTGATATAGACCCCGAGGTGCGCGAAAACGTAAACTTTATCCCTTGCAAAACCATATTCGACGTTCTTAAAGTCGCCTTTTCCGACAAGGAAATAATAGCGATTATAGGACAGTATACGGGAGTTTCCGAGAAATGAAGATAAACGTAAACAACGCTTCTCTTAAAATAAGTGCGGGGGACCCGAGGCAGTTTTTGCGCTCCCCCGTGCCTCAGGTAGCCTTCTCCGGCCGTTCCAACGTCGGCAAAAGCTCGCTTATAAACACCTTGCTGAACAGAAAATCAATGGCGAGAGTGAGCAGTATGCCCGGCAAGACGATAACGATAAATTTCTACGATATAGACTCAAAGCTCTATTTTGTGGATTTGCCCGGATACGGATATGCGAAAAGGAAAATGGAGGACAAGATAAAATGGTCCTCGCTTGTCGACGGGTATTTTACGAAAAACCCGAACATAGACCTACTACGGCTTGTAGTTCAGCTTGTTGATTCGAGAACGGGGCTTACCGATGACGACCGTGATTTTATCGAATTTATGGACGATGCGGGAATACCGTATATAATAGTTGCGACAAAGGTTGACAAGCTTAACAAAACCGAAAGAGAAAAATCTCTGTCATCAATTCTTGCCGAGCCCGCAATACCCGACGGGGTCGAGGTAATTTCCTTTTCCTCGGAAACGAAGGAGGGGAAAAACGAGGTGTGGGAGAAAATTCTCTTTTACGCCGAAAAATAAAAGTCCGAGGCGGCACCGCACGGTCGGGAGCCGTTAAATCGGTCTTACGGAGAAAAAATGGATTATATTATAGAACTTCTTATCTGCGTACCCGTCGTGCTCATATCGCTCACGTTTCACGAGTGCGCGCACGGATTTGCCGCCTATAAGCTCGGCGATCCGACGGCAAAGGCTATGGGCAGACTGTCGCTCAATCCCTTACGGCACATAGACCCGATAGGTGCGATTTGTATGCTCCTTTTCCACTTTGGATGGGCAAAGCCCGTGCCGATTAACACGAGATATTTCAAGAATCCGAAGTCGGGTATGGCAATTACCGCTCTTGCAGGTCCTGGCTCTAACCTCCTGCTCGGATTTGTGGGGTGC
>CAMGRB010000036.1 GCA_946061315.1 uncultured Clostridia bacterium
ACCCGCCACCTCAACCTTGGCAAGGTTGCGCTCTACCAAATGAGCTAAATCCGCATTTATGGTGCCTCCGGTCGGAATCGAACCAACGACACGGGGATTTTCAGTCCCCTGCTCTACCAACTGAGCTACAGAGGCGTTTTGGCGACCTGAAAGGGACTCGAACCCTTGACCTCTAGCGTGACAGGCTAGCGTTCTAACCAACTGAACTACCAGGCCATAATAAAGCAGATATAAAAATATCTGCTTCAAGCGTCGCTTTGGTGGAAACAATAGGGCTCGAACCTATGACCCTCTGCTTGTAGGGCAGATGCTCTCCCAACTGAGCTATGCTTCCGTATGCTCTGCGCTCATTTCCTGCGACGGTTATGATTATATCATAGACAATTTTGTTTGTCAACACTTTTTTCAAATTTTTTTGAAAATTATTACGCCGCGAAAAAGTCCCTCGTTAAAAAGATAAAAGCACACGTATTAAAGGAGAAATTTATATTTTTCTTGGCAAGCATATTGAAAAAGGAAATAAAATATGCTAAAATACAAACGAAGCATCCGATAAAAGTCTTGTGAAACGGATAAACAAAAATATTTGCTATACGATCGAGGAAAAAACTGATCTGATGGAATACACGCATATTTTTGAAAAATATCGCTTTTCGACGGATAAAGCCGAAAAATTCGGATTTAAGAAAAAGTCGGGGCAGTACGTATATAAAACCGAAGAATACGGGGGAGTGTATCTCGTTTTTACGGTAGACCCCGCAAAAAAGACCTTTTCCGCTCACGCAGTAGACAGCGAATTTGACGAAATATACCGTATGTTCGAGGTAGGCGGATCAAGCTCCTTTGCTAACGGACTGCGCGATAAGGCAAACGAAATAGCAGACCGCATAATAAGCGAATGTTTTGAGGATAAACAGACACGTGGTCGGGTATTTTCTTACGTTTACGAAAAATACGGCACAACGCCCGATTATCCGTTTGAGGACGATGACGATACCGCCGTTTTAAGATGCGAAAACGGAAAATGGTACGCCCTTGTAATGTCGCTTACTTACAGGCAACTCGGAATAGACTCCGACGAGGCGGTCGACGTTATGAACATAAAACTGCCTCCCGAAAAGATACAGACGTTGCCCGACGGAAAATATTATTTCAAATGTTATCATATGAACAAAAAATATTGGATAAGTGTCGCTCTTTTGGATAACATAGATTTTGAAAAGCTCTCTCGGCTCATAGACGAAAGCCACGATATTGTGGAGAAAAAAGCGACCAAGTGTCCGAAAAAAGATAAAAAAGTGCAAAATAAAAACTAAAAGGAGAATAGAAAGATGTCTGTAATATCAGTAAACAAAGATAATTTTGAAACGGTAAAGAATAGCGAAAAAACGGTGCTTCTCGACTTTTATGCCGATTGGTGCGGTCCGTGCCGTATGGTATCGCCCATCGTTGATGAAATTGCCGAGGAGAGAGATGATTTGCTCGTCGGAAAAGTAAACGTTGATAACGAGCCGGAGCTTGCCGAGCAGTTCGGAGTTTTCAGTATTCCTACTTTGGTCGTTATGAAAAACGGCGAAATAGTAAATCAGTCAACGGGTGCACGCCCCAAAAATCAGATACTTGACCTGCTAAAATGACAAAATGCCGAAAAAATCTTGACGGCTGAATGATTACGTTAAAAGCGTGACCGAGTCACGAAAAATTATTAAATCAAAAATGCAAAGGAGAACACAAAATGGAAAAATCAAAAAACCGTTATGCAGGAACGAAGACCGAGAAGAATCTTTGGGAGGCCTTTGCAGGCGAATCCCAGGCGAGAAACAAATATACGTACTTTGCGTCGGTTGCAAAGAAGGCGGGCTATGAGCAGATAGCAGAGCTTTTCTTAAAGACCGCCGAGAATGAAAAGGAACACGCAAAGCTTTGGTTTAAGGCTCTCGGTGAGCTTGGCGACACGGCTGAAAATCTTCTCCACGCGGCAGAGGGTGAAAACGCCGAGTGGACGGATATGTACGACCGTATGGCAAAAGAGGCAGACGAGGAGGGCTTCCACGATCTTGCAAAGCAGTTCCGCGGTGTTGCCGCTATAGAAAAGGCACACGAGGAGCGTTATCGTGCACTTCTTAAAAACGTTGAAACAAAGGCTGTTTTTGAAAAGAGCGGCGTCACCGTATGGGAGTGCCGTAACTGCGGACATATCGTAGTGGGTGTTTCCGCGCCCGAGGTTTGCCCCGTATGCAATCATCCGCAGTCTTATTTTGAAGTAAAGAAAGAAAATTATTGATTATATAAGGAGGACTAACGCTATGAAAAAATACGTATGTGAAGTTTGCGGATGGGAATATGACGAGGCTGCAGGAGATCCCGATAACGGAATAGCACCCGGAACGAAGTTTGAGGACCTTCCCGACGATTTTGTCTGCCCCGTATGCGGAGTAGGTAAGGATCAGTTCTCGGAAGAATAAGAAGTGGCTGTCGCATTTGACGACACCGAAAAAGTCGGTTTACACACGTTTGTAAATGAAAAGATCTCACTTGCTTTCACAATAGGGAAAATAGGTTGAAATTCTAACGAATTTCTCCATTCAATGACTTTTTCTTGCGCCGTTTTCGCCCCTCGTCGTACGCCAGTACGCCTATCAGGACGAAACCAACGCATCTCGCCTAAATCCGACTATCCCCTTAAAATCTGCGGGGCTGTCGCAAATTTGATTTGCGACAGCCCCTTTAAAGGACAAATAAAATGAAAATTGTACTTTTGACGGCTCTCGGCGTTGGCGGAGCAACAATTCTGGGAGCAATTATAGGATTTATTTTCAAGAAAATATCGCATAAGTTTGCGGATATTGTTCTTTCTTTTGCGGCAGGTGTCATGCTTGCGGCGTCTGTGCTCGGACTTATAATCCCGTCGCTTGACTACGGTGGAAAATACGGCTTGCTCATAACGGTAGCAGGCATTTTTGCCGGGGCAGTGTGTCTTAATCTTATAGATAAACTCGTGCCGCACCTTCATAAGCTTGTCGGGGCGGATATTGAACCGCACAAAAACACGAGCCTTAATAAAGTTCTTCTTTTCGTTACCGCAATAGCGATACATAATCTCCCCGAGGGAATTGCGGCAGGGGTCGGCTTTGGCTCCGGAGATACGGCGCAGGCTCTTATTATTGCAGGCGGGATTGCACTTCAGAATATACCGGAGGGCATGGTCATAATAGGACCCATGTTGGCATCCGGCGTAAAACCGAGAAAGACGTTTATTATCGCCATGGTAACGGGGCTTATCGAGGTAGTGGGAACGCTTATAGGATACTTTGCCGTAAGTATTGCGTCGGCAATATTGCCGTTTGCGCTTGCTTTTGCGGGAGGAACTATGCTTTACGTAATAAGCGACGAAATGATACCCGAAACGCACGCGCACGGCAACGAAAGAGGCGCAACCTACGCATTGCTTGTCGGATTTTGTATTATGCTTATAACCGACGTTTTGCTCGGTTAATATTGAAAAGGTGAAAAAATGAACGGTTTGATGACAGAAAACAAAGAACAGGAAAAAAGCGGCGGACGTGTCGTTAATATGATAGTAAAGGACGATTCGGATTTTCTCTCCGTATTTTCCGAGAGCGAAACGCCCGTTATAAGCAGCGAGGTGGCGGAGTTTATAGAAAACAGAACGATGACAATGCCGCCGAAAGAACAGCTTACTCTTAAAATTCACAGCGACTGCATAGACGACGATGAAAAAGTGCTTTACAGAGGCGCAATAAAGGAGTACTATTCCGAAAAATATCTTGCAAACAAGAGAGAGCTTAAAAGAAACAATATAATAGTTTTGCTTCTTACTATTGCAGGTATTCTTGCACTTTCGCTTCGTATTATTCTCGAATATACGACAAACAGTCTTATATGGGCGGAAGTAATAGACATAGCGGCATGGGTATTCCTTTGGGAAGCGGTTGATATAAGCGTTTTCGGCAACAGGGCGCTCCGCTTCAAAAATAAGCATTACCTTTCTTATATGTCAATGAACGTAGAATATGTAGGACTTTCGGAAAAATAAATACATATCTTTAAGGAGAAAATTATGTTGACTGCAAAAAACCCGATTTTACCGGGCTTCCATCCCGACCCTTGTATATGCAGGGTAGGGGAGGATTATTATCTTGCAACATCGACTTTTCAATGGTTTGGCGGAGTGGGGCTTTACCACTCGCGCGACCTTATAAATTGGGAGGAGCTGCCCTCACCGCTTAACCGCGTATCACAGCTTGATATGGCGGGAGCACCTAACTCGGGCGGAATATGGGCTCCGTGCCTTTCGTATTGTGACGGAGTTTTTTATCTTGTTTATACCAACACGAGAAACTTTCACGGCATATTCAAGGACACACCCAATTATCTTGTTACCGCAACCGATATTCGTGGGGAATGGAGCGAGCCCGTATATCTTAATTCAAGCGGATTTGACCCGTCGCTTTTCCACGACGATGACGGGCGCAAATACATAGTAAATATGCGCTGGGATCACAGAATGGAGCATCACGATTTTGCGGGGATTTTAATTCAGGAATACTCCCCCGAGCAAAAGAAGCTCATAGGTGAGCCGAAAACCATATTCAAGGGAACGAGCATAGGCGCCGTTGAGGGACCGCACCTTTACAAAAAAGACGGATATTATTATCTTATGGTTGCCGAGGGCGGCACTATGTACAATCACGGGGTAAGGCTTGCGCGCTCAAAGAACATTTACGGTCCTTACGAGTATGACCCGATGCCGCTTCTTACAACAAGGGACAATCCCGAAAGCCCGCTTCAGCGCACGGGTCACGCATCGCTTGTCGATACTCCAAACGGCGACTACTACGTTGCATATCTGTGCGGTCGCCCGATAGGCGATAAAAAAAGATGTATTCTCGGCAGAGAAACCGCACTTGCAAACGTAGTGTGGGACGAAAACGGGTGGCTCCGCTTAAAAGACGGCGGCGTCGTACCGCCAACGCAGTATTCGTCAGATCTGCCCGAGCATAAATTTCCCGAAAAACCCGAGTGCGACTATTTTGATACGGATAAATTGCCCGTCCACTATAAGACTTTAAGAATCCCTTTTACCGATAAAATTGGCTCTTTAAGTGCGAGAAAAGGTTATTTGCGCCTTTATGGGCGAGAATCTGTTACCTCATGGTTTAATCAATCGCTCGTTGCACGCAGGCTTGACGCTTTTAATACCGAAACGACGGTAAAGATGGAGTTTTCACCAAAGACCTTTCAGCAAATGGCGGGTCTTGAGGTAATATACGACACGTATAATTTCTTCTATCTCTATATGTCAAATGACGAGATGGGGAACAACGTGCTCCGCATAGCAGTAAGGGATAGCCTCAAATTTTATAATCCCGTCGGCTTTGTGTCAATAGGAAATAATACAACCGTATGGTTAAGGGTAAAAATTGACTGCTTAAAGCTTCAATTTTCATATTCTCTCGACGGAGAAAAGTTTGAAAATATAGGTACGGAACTTGATTGCTCCAACCTTGCGGACGAAGCGTACGTCGATATAGGCCACGAGGGGCACACGGGCACCTTTGTCGGCATTTCCTGTCAGGACTTAACGGGTGGCAACGGCGGCGAGGTCGCCCATGCCGATTTTGAATACTTCAGTTACAAAACAAAATAAAAAAAGCAGGCAAAGGAGAGGCTATATAAGAAAGAAGCTATTTTTCAAGGGCGCACTTTACCCACTACCGAGGCGGTAAAAATAAAATCGAGCATAATCTTTTTTGATTGTGCTCGATTTTTATTTAGAGTGAAATATTTTGCTTTGCAAAATGTGAAATAATGCTGTCGCATTGTGAAATATTCGTCTGTCGCCGAATGTGAAATGAAATAAATCCACTCACGCCCGCAGGCATTTCACACGCCGCAGGCGTATTTCACGCACGAAGTGCATTTCACAAATCCCGTAAGGGATTTATTTCACTGTGGCGCACTTCCTTACGGAGTGCGCCACAACGCCTGCTTTTTTATTTACAGCTCTATTTCCGCGCAAACGGCAAAATGGTCGGAGTAGTATTGACCGTTTACGGGGGTATCTTCTACCTCATACGATTCCTTGCATTTTCCGTCGGTGAAAATGTAGTCTATTTTCACCATTTCTTCTTTTGAAAGCCTGCCGAAATTGTGGAATGTGGGACCGAGGTCCTTCGTGCAATCGACAACGTTTCTTGCAGAAAGAGCGGAGGTTATAAGCTTTATTTCGGGCGAGTCCGGTGTAGCGTTGAAATCTCCCGTCAGAACAAACTTTTCATCATATTCCGAAATAGCCTGAACAAGCTGCATTGAGCCGAGGTATCTTGCTTGCTCGCCTACATGGTCGAGGTGAGTGTTTATAAAACGGAACGGCTTTTCCGAATTTTCATACTTCAGAAGCACCGATGTGTACATACGCGGGCACGGGCTCTGGTCGCCTCCGTAGGTTGAACCGGGAACTTTCGGAGTAGTGGAGAGCCAGACGTTTTCACAAGATATAAGCTCAAACAGATCCGTTCGGTAAGCGATAAGCATTGACTCGCCGTGGTAATTCTTTTCCCGTCCGCATCCTATCGTTGTGTAACCCTCAAGTTCGTTGCGCAAGCGTGAGCGCATAGCGTCGGTGACCTCCTGAAATCCGATAACGTCGGGCTTTTCCGATTTTATTACGTCCATTACGCGCGGAAAGCGGTTTGTAAAAGAGTTTATTCCGTCCCATTCAATATCAAGACGGAGGTTGAAAGACATAAATTTCATAGCTTTTTCTCCCTTATTATTTTTTGTCGGTTATTATTTTTGCCAAAGCGTCCGCCATAAGCTCCGCGCCCCACGCATTCGGGTGAACCTTGTCAATAAATGCAAAATCCGTGTGCGGAACAAGGTCAAACCCGTCGATAACGGTTATGTTTTCATACTTTCTGCACTCTGATTTTATAACGTCGATACAATGCATAAAGCGCTCCCATTTAACGAAGTCATTTCTCCAAAGAGGAGTTATATCATAAATCGGAACGTTGCTCCAAAGCTCGTGCAGTTTTTCGTAAAACGCTTTTGCTTCCTTTTCGTACTCGTAGTATTCGACGTCGTAATAATTCGTCCCGAGGGCAACGATTATCATATCGGGCATAAATCCCTCGGGCTTATTTAGCGTTTCGTGCTTGAAGGTCAAGCCGCCGATGCCTTGCGGCAATATATCAAAACCGGTTTTGCGCTTTAATACGTTTACGTACGAAGCCCCCGACATAAAAGTACCGTAGCCCTGCGTAATCGAGTCGCCTATGATAAGGACTTTCTTTCCCTTTGATTTTACGGCTCTGTACCCACCGTCAAATTCGAGGTCCTTTATACCGAGCTCGCAGTCGTTCGGGAAGTATATGGTCACTTTTTTCTCTCCCTCGGGAAGATCAAAGCTTACGCTGAATTTTCCCTCGCCGCTTACCGCGTGAACGCTTTGCAATTTGTCGTTTACGTAGAGGTCAAAGGTGTTTGCCTCCGACGACGCACTTTTTACAAAATACTTAAAGCCGATTTTTGATGCGTCGGTTTTAAGCTCAAGCGACGCACCGCAACAAAACCCCGCGCGCCAGCCCCAACCTTGATACTCCTTTTCAAAAGCTTCAAAGGCCTTAATGTCCTTTTCCGAAAAATGCTTCGGAAATACGTACCCCTGACAGACAGGGAACAAAAACGCCCCTTTTATAAGTTTTTTTATCGAAACCGCGGATAATTTCATAAAGATATCTCCCAATAATTATTCTTTAATAATTGTATATCATCTTATTGTCTTTGTCAAGAATTGACGTAAAAAAGGAGGCTTATAAATTCATACTGCTTATAACGGTTTTTATCTCGTCAAAGGGTATGCTGCTCGGGCATACTATCGTAAACAGATAATATTCGGTTGACCACATTATAATATACGTTCCGTTTTTTGAGGCATAGTAGACAGTTAAGTTGCCAAGCTCCTCTGATTTATAATCCATAACACTTTTCTTTCTCCCTCTGTTTACTGAAATCTATTTTAGCATAAATTGGTTCGGGACTGCAAAAAGCCGTAAGTTCAACCTATCATTTCGTTCACAAAAAACAGGGCATTATGAAATGCCCTGCCAATTATAATATATTTGTGTGTAAATGTATTACTCGTATACGATAACTTCTGTTTCAACTTTCGATATTATTTCTTTAGAAATAGAAGAAACAGGACAGAGATATACTATGTTTAATCTTGGATTGAAGAATCCAAGATTTTCAATTTTGTTAAGGAATCTGTGTTTAGAATGCAATCCCATTATATAGTACATTAAAATCTGTAATGAGTGAGCAGGATTAATGTGCCGTTTAGACACTTTGAAATCCCAAATAGTATCTTTAGTACAAAAATCTCCATCTCCAGCAATTACAGTACGAGTATAACCACCATCGAATGTAAAACCTGACTTTGTAATAGGACCATACTCCTGGAAAAAAGAAAGGCTTCTTTCTATCATGATCCTTATGTTTTCAATGGTATCAACATCAGGATTAATATATTCGATCGGCTTATATCCTCTAGGGGTGCTTCTGAAGCAGACATCAAAGCCAGATAATTTACAGGCATTAATGATAGATTTATCATCCAGACCATTGATTTTCGACAACAAATCTCGTGCAGTTGTTTCTTTTTTTATTTTTTTAGCTCCTAAAAGGGAGATTGCGAATGCGTTCTCTGGACTTTCTCCCAGCGTAAACCTAGTCAAATAATCAACAGCAATTCCGATATTAATACCATGTACATTTTCTTTCTCATTTAATATTTTGTCATCGTCTAATTGAGTTCTTGCAAAAAAATTAGTAGGTAAATATCCACCGCGAGGTTGTTTAATTTGCTTTATTCTTTGAGTAACAGAAGACATGTTGATAAACCTCCTAGTATGTTGCTTTTACACGATTATATCACAATAAGCAAGAAATTTCAACCTTATATTCAAAAAATTGCATTCTAAAATCAGCAAGTTTACCTATCGTTTCGTTCACAAATGGTGCAAACATAAAATTTTTATGCGGAATTAAGCCGAACGAGTGTTAATGAAATCGTTCACTAAAGTTCACGGTGAAATCAAATGCGTTTGCCTTTGATGAAATCGAACCTTACGGGTTCGATGAAATGAAATCCACCCACCGCCGCAGCGATTTCATCCGAGCAAAGCGAGGATTTCATATTACGGAGTAATATTTCACCCACCAAAATGGTGGATTTCGTTGAAAAAAGCATCGACAAAGTCGATGCTTTTTTCTGGTCGGAGTGAGAAGATTCGAACTCCCAAGTGCCCTCCGCCGTCGCATAGTCGTCGCAAGTGCCTCGGTACACTCGGCGCTTGCTACTCCT
>CAMGRB010000037.1 GCA_946061315.1 uncultured Clostridia bacterium
ATACAGACACGTCGGGTAATCCACCCAGCTGGAAAGCCTTTCTGCGCATAGGTGACGAGAGCTATACCGACGTTGCCATAGCCAATATGTACGACGGAGTGACCATAGCAAACATAGGCTATAACGAGGAAACCAAAACGACTGTTACCAAATCCAGTGGTCATGTAATTTTGGCAGACTGCGGTACCTTCAATATGTACGGCGGTACCATAACCCAAAACGTTTGCTATTCCGTAATTGCTTCATACGGCAGGTCGGGCCTCGGAGCGTACATTTATGACGGTAACATCACGAATAACAACGCCAGAGTCCTTTATACCAACAATAGTGCAGACGCAAAAATCGTAGTTTACGACTGCCTTATACAAAACAACGTCAGCGATGCATGGGGCGCGATAGAAACCTCCAAAGAAAGGAGCACCATAATTTTATACGGTGGAAAGATCCTCAATAATATCGCAATTGGCAAAGATAATAACAAAGCCGTAAATGCTCAATTCTACTCAAACGGATATATATACGTTTCCGACAAGGTCACGATAGAAAACGGTGAATGTGTATCACTTGACGGAAATACTTATACCGCTGAAAAGACGTATTTTTATAAAAACAGCAACTACAAGCCTTTGGATATGAAGTCCACGGTTATATACGCAAAGGACGGCTCTGCCATAGGATACGGCTACGTTTCCTCAAAGCTATCATCGGGCTATTATCTTAAAGACAGAGATATAGAAACTACCGAAACATTGACTCTTGAAAAAGCGGCAGGCTACCAGCTTTACAAGAAGCCGGGCACGACCTCGTGTGCATATGCTATAGAAGATGACGACCCGATATACACGGGCATAACTCCGAGCGCGGATATGACGAGCGCGGTTTACTATTACAATTCTGAAAAAACTCACGTCGAATCATACGAGATAGTAACTCCTGCGGGAGAGGGTGTAAACGGTCTTGGCAGATACACCTGTCAGGATTGCGGAGCGACGAGGGACGTTGTCATCCCCGCCGCCGATCACGTACATAACTACGTTACCTCGGAAATACCTTCCACCTGCACGGAGAGAGGATATACCTTGCATAAGTGCAGCGATTGTGACGACTCCTACGTAACCGACTACAAAGACGCTCTCGGACACGATTACAGCGGAGCAGGAACTGTCGTTACCGATCCTACCTGTCTTGAAAGAGGATATACGACTTATACCTGTCAGAGAGAAGGCTGTGGATATTCCTATAAGGGAACTTACGTAAACGCCCTCGGACACGACTACGTTGAAACCGTAGACGTAGCACCTACCGCTTCTTCGTCGGGAATTAGCATATTCACCTGCTCAAGATGCGACGATTTTTCACAGGAAAGAGTTACGTATCTTGCGCCTACCGACGTTGACGTAAAGGTAACGGTTGACGTTGGCGGAGAAAGAACGGAGCTTACCGTGAAAATGTCCGATATATATAACTACAGTTACACCGCACCGTCGGCTATTGCCAATTATGCGCTTGACTTGACGGGAATAAAGGAATTTACGGTTAACGGCACGAAATACACTAAAGCAAACGTTGTTGAAATATCCGTTCCTTTCGGAGTTCTGTCGGTAAATTCAAGCGGCAGTCTTTTCAACAACAACAAGGTTATTGAAAAGGTCGACTTTTCAACCTCCGACGGCGTCACGATAAACGGCAACGCATTCCAGAACGCAACAGCACTCAAAGATATCGTTTTCGGTAACAATATGACGATAAATGGAAGTGCATTCAATAACTGCGACGCGCTTACAAAAATAGTTATCGGCGACGGACTTACGATAAACTTTAAGGGTGAGTGGGTATTCAACAATTGTGACAATATCTTATCCGCCGAGTTCGGTGCGTCAGATATAACGTTTGGTAAAAATTCATTCCGTACAACGTCAGACAATTCAAAATATACTCCTCTTAACTCGGTCAAGTTCTCCGACGGTGGAAATTACACCTTCGGTGAAAAAGCTTTTGCCCGTACAAACATTACGGAGCTTATCCTGCCCGACGGAGCCACGGTTTCGCTTTTAAACACCAATAATATCAACGCCACAGACGCATTTTGGGAGTGTGACTTCCTTACCTACGCATATATCGGCGAAGGTACGCTTGACGTGGCAAAAATGCTTGACGACTGCAAAGGACTTGAAAAAGTTATCCTTGTCGGTCCCGAAAAGATAGGCACGTACGGCTTCTGCGATTACAACGGCAGGAGCGACAAGACCCTTAAAGTGTACATTCATAAGTCCAACGTGACTTTTGGTGATAGTGCATTTTATAAGAGAAGCGGCATTCAGGTTTATACCATGGCGCCGATAACGAAAGCAAACGTATTTAATTCCTGCTCGACTTATACGATTTACTACGGCACCGCACACGAATACACCCAACATACCTTTGCCCCGAGCTGCACCGAATACGGATACGACGGATATATAACCTCATGCCCGCATTGCGGAGAGAATATAGAGCCGGAGTATTCAACGATCTATCAGGTTTTTGAAAGCGCACTTACAAACGGTACCGCGTCTTCCGAAATAATTCTTGATAAAACGAATGTCGTAAATTCCACGGGTCACTCGGCAGGCGAGGTAATAAGGATAGTTTACGAAAACGGCTTTGACAGCATAGGCTCATACAAGAGAGTATGCACCGCTTGCGGCGAAAACTACTATGCAGAAGACGCCGATGCAATCTTTAAGGCTCTCGGCTATTCGCCAAAGAACGACAACACCTCAATCTACGCCGGATTTATCGTAAATATTGACGCGTTAAACGCATACAATTCCTACCTTGAACCGGGCAAGGAGTTAAAGTACGGCATATTAGTATCAAACGTAACGGGCAAGGACGCACTTACTGTTGCAGACGGCTCGGTAGATACCAATTCCGTAATGGCGGAGATAAAGGACCATACGCTTAACCGTATCGGTATATCCGTAAACGGACTTGCAGACCACGTAGATCTTGAAATCGTAATAAGCGCATACGTGATAGACGAAAACGGCGATATAAGCTTCATTCAGAAGAACGGAGCAAAGAACGGCAGTTATTATACCTCGGGCATCACGGTAAACGGCGCCGAAAATGCCCTTGGAGCTATGACGCTTAACCAAATAATCACACTCGGCCGGGTCGGTTACGAGGACGCTTGCGCATCCTCGGGCCATACCGTAGTCGTTGACCCCGCGGTAGCTCCTACTTGTACTGCCACGGGTCTTACCGAGGGTAAGCATTGCTCCGTGTGTTATGCCGTTATTGTAGCCCAAAAGACATTGGCGGCTACGGGCCATACCCCCGGCCCCGAGGCGACCTGCACTACCGCACAGACCTGTACGGTATGTAACGCCGTGCTCGCAGACGCAACAGGGCACACAGAAGTGATTGACCCCGAGGCAGAGCCTACCTGTACCGCTACCGGTCTTACCGAAGGCAAGCATTGCTCGGTATGCAATATTATTATCGTAGCTCAAAATACCGTACCGGCTCTCGGTCATACCGAGATAACGATTTCGGGTACAGCCGCAACCTGTGTCGCAACGGGTTTAAGTGACGGCAAAAAATGTACCGTTTGCAACGCGATAACCGAGGCTCAAACAAGCCTGCCCGCATTGGGTCACACCTACGGAGAGTGGGTTGTAACCAAGGAAGCGACCGCATCGGAAACGGGAACGAAGGAACATACCTGCTCCGTATGCTCATACACGGAGTCCGTGATTATCAGCGTTGTCTACGACGGCTCTTTGGGCTCGGCAGGAAGGCTCAGCGATAAAACGATCATCGTATCTATTTTCGCTAACGATTCGGGAACCACATGGACTGATTCCGATACCGACAATGCAATGAAAAGCACTATGTTAGACAGACTCGGCATCGCGGTAGAGTGGATAAATCAGCAATGTCAGACCTATGGCGTAGAATCTGAATTTGTCTATGATTGGAGCGAAAACTCTGATCTTTACTACACCACAACCTTCAGCGCAAATATGGTAAATATGACCGGCGATGGCTATTGGACGCAACAAGCTTATATACGTGAAAGTATTGACTCGGAAGCACTCAAAGAGAAGTATGGCGCACAAAACGTTATATATATGCTGTACTTTAACACAGGCACAGAAAATACCGACGTTCGTTCCTGGACGCTCTCACGTAAATCCGGCACCAGCTCTATTGACGTAGAAGTTATTAACGTCTTTGTACGCCGTTACAACGGTTTCTATACCAACGTATTCTCCGCATCGAGCTGTGCTCACGAGATACTTCATTGCTTCGGCGCACCCGACTACTATTATTCGTCTACAACAATTACGCAGGAATTTGTCGACGAATGTAGCACGACAACCTCCAAATATTACACAGACATTATGCGTACCGTAAATACCGGAGATTCTATGAGCGGTCTTACGTTCTCGGCTCTTGACGCGTACTACGTCGGACTTATCGAGAGCAGCGAAGACGAAAGAGTCAGCGGCGTGATTACAGAGTACGGACTCGGAAAGAGCGTACACGAAACGATATCATAGTAATTATGACCGCCACCTTGCTACCTTTTGATTAACCGAAAAGGTATCAAAACTCCGTAGCAAATTTCATGCAAACACAAAAATAAAAGATAGCCCGCTACCTTGCTCTCTGCAAGTATAGCGGGCTATTTGTTATTTATTTAATAAGCCGTCAAGTATATCGAACATTTCGTCAAGGGTGGAGGCGAAATTGACGCTCCTTCTTGCCATGGCGGCGGAGGGAATACCCTTTATATACCACGAAACGTGCTTTCTTGCCTCGCATATGCCGATCTTTTCGCCCTTTTCGGAAACGAGCATCGAAATATGCTCCTTTGCAACCTCTATTCTCTCGGAAATATCGGGGGGAGTGTACGGTTTTGCTTGCAAACGGCACTTTATCTCGTCAAAAATAAACGGATTTCCAAGCGCCCCTCTTGCTACCATTATACTGTCGCAACATGTATATTCCATCATATTTACGGCGTCCTCGGCACAAAATATATCGCCGTTGCCGATAACGGGTATCTTTACCGCGTCCTTTACCGCTTTTATATATGACCAATTTGCACTCGGCTCGTATAGCTGCTCCCTCGTCCTTGCGTGTACGCATACGGCGGAAGCACCCGCATCCTCGGCAATTTTTGCAATTTCAACGCAGTTTACGGAATCTTTGTCCCACCCCGCACGGATTTTTACCGTCACGGGCACGGCGGATTTTTCAACGCACTCGGAGATTATTTTTCCACACAGGTCGGGGCTTTTCATAAGAGCGCTGCCGTCCCCCGAGGAAACTATCTTTTTTACGGGGCACCCCATATTTATATCGATTATATCGGGGGGTGTGTCGGAAATACAATGCTCGTATTCGTTTCTTGATACAAGATAGGCACACTCACCCATAATTTCGGGGTCGTGACCGAATATCTGAATACCTATCGGAGTGTCGCTCTTTTCGGTTTTTGCAAGCAGGGCAGTCTTTTTGTCCTTAAAATGCACCGCCGCGGAGCTTATCATCTCGCTCACACAGTAGTCCGCGCCGTACCGCCTTGCTATTTTGCGAAAAGGCGCATCGGTCACCCCCGCCATCGGAGCGAGAATTATTTTACCCTTAAAATCCACAGTTCTCCTCCGTACTCTTACAACTTAATTTTGCTTCTGTACCGATTTATACTCGTCGTAAAATTTGTAGTAGGGGCACTCCTTCGTCCTCGAATTTATAAAATCGAGATACTCGTCCTCGTCAAGATCTATTTTGCACACGTACTGCTCCGAAAACTCGTCGTAATCGTAGTATTCGCAGCTTTCACACGATTTTTTCATCTTATTTCACCGTGTAGGTGGTGCCTTCCTTCGTGTCTATAAGAGTAACTCCCATAGCGGAGAGCTTGTTTCTTATCTCGTCGGCAAGAGCGTAATTTTTCGCTTTCTTTGCCTCGGCACGCTCGGCTATCATCTTTTCAATCTCGTCCTTTAACTCGTGCTCGCCGCTCTGTTCTTTTACGTCCCTTACAAGACCGAGGGAGAGGACTTTATCCATATCCGCTATCGCCGCAAGCTTGGAGGCGTCGGAGGCGTTGGCTTTGAGAACGTCGTAAAGGGCGGTTATGCCGAGTGCGGTATTTAAGTCGTTGCCAACCGCCACATCGAATTTCTCGTGGCACTCATTAACGAACTTTTCGTCAACCTCGCCCTCTCTCGAGAGAGCGTC
The DNA here is from genome assembly GCA_946061315.1 of uncultured Clostridia bacterium. Classification (GTDB taxonomy): domain Bacteria; phylum Bacillota; class Clostridia; order Oscillospirales; family CAG-272; genus RGIG2000. Next base: position 6,241 of record CAMGRB010000037.1, read on the forward strand.
GATTCTCTTTAAGAGTTTATCGTAGGTGGCTTGTGCCTGATCGAGTGCGGAATAGGAGAAGGTAAGCGGCTTTCTGTAATGAGAGAGCAGGCAGAAAAATCTGTACGCAAGCGGATCGTATCCTTTTTCGGTAAGAAGCGACACGGTCAAAAATTCGCCCTTTGATTTGCTCATTTTACCCGTTTCGTCATTTAAGTGGTGAACGTGGAACCAATAGTTGCACCATTTGTGCCCGAGGTACGCCTCGCTTTGCGCTATCTCGTTCGTGTGGTGGGGGAATATGTTGTCAACTCCTCCACAATGTATATCGAGCTTTTCTCCGCAGTATTTCATACTTATGCAGGAGCACTCTATATGCCAGCCGGGATAACCGAGCCCCCACGGGCTTTCCCATTTAAGCTCCTGGTCATCAAACTTGGACTTTGTAAACCAGAGGACGAAGTCGCTCTTGTTTCTCTTGTTTTTGTCCTCGGTAACGTCGTCCCTGACACCTACCATAAGCTCGTCACTCGAATGTCCGGTAAGGACGTTGTAATCTTTAACCTTTGAGGTATCGAAATATACGTTGCCCTCGGCAAGATAAGCGTACCCCTTGTCGATAAGCGAGCTTATCGTCTTTATAAATTCGGGTATGCAATGCGTTGCAGGCTCAACAACGTCGGGCGTTTTTATACCCAGCTTTGCGCAGTCGTCAAAAAACGCTTTTCTGTAATAATCGGCAATTTCAAGCACGGTCTTGTGCTCGCGCTTTGCGCCCTTTAGCATTTTGTCCTCGCCCGTATCGCCGTCGCTTGTCAGGTGACCGACGTCGGTTATGTTCATAACCCTTAAAACGTCGTAGCCCTCGTATCTTAAAAACTTTTCGAGCACGTCCTCCATTATGTACGTGCGCAAATTTCCTATGTGCGCAAAGTGGTAAACGGTAGGACCGCAGGTGTACATTTTTACCTTGCCCGCCTCGTTCGGCACGAAATCTTCTACTGTTTTTGAGAGCGTATTGTAAATCTTCATCGTTTTATCCTCAATTCAGGTGATATTTTGAAATTGTTACTATTTCCGATATTACTATGAATATCGAGAATATACAAACCAGAACCGACGCTCCGGTCTGCGATATGATAAGCGAGGTCGTGTTAAATGCGATATGGAAAAGCGCGCACGGCAATATGGAATCAAACTTGATATAAAGCCAACCCATTATTATGCCGACGGCGGTTGCGTAAATAAAACCGATAACCGTTCCGTGCATTGCCCCGAAAACGAGGGACGAAATTATTATCGCCACCCACGAGTTCATATTCTGATTTAACTTGTTAAGAACTAGCCCGCGGAAAAGCACCTCCTCGGCAACAGGTCCGACAAAAGCAACGGAGAGATACCTTGCCACCATACCGCTTTGCTCAATGTATTCGTAGTTGTTGTTAAGCGAATCAACAAGCTCCTCGGGGAAAGGAATAATGTTGAGTATAAAAATTATTGCAAACTGTGCCGCAACCCCGAGCATAAGAGCCGAAAAACCAAACGGCACGGGCATCGGATTAAGCCTTATCGCGTTTTTTATGCTCGAGCGCCTTAACGTATAGAAAATCGCAAAGGCGAGTATCATAATGAGGTTAGAGAGCATTGATATCTCGGTCGATTTGGACATAACGAGCTTCAGAAAGTCATCGACCGGCAAGCCCGGGTTTTGTATTCTCATCGCCACCTCGGCGACAAAGGTCACCGCAAGCTGAACGCCAAACCATACGGCAATATATGCAAAACACTTCAAAACGGCTATTGCAATACCGCCGAATGAATATTTCTTTTTCAAAATCACACCCCACAGTCAAGGTAATAGGTAATAGTGAAGAGTGAAGAAGTTCACTCTTTTGCGATAATTATACAACAAAAAGATAGATTTGTAAACCTTTAATATAATATTTTCAGTAATTTTCAGAAAAAATTAAAAAAACTATTGCAATCTTAAAAATTGTATGATATAATGCGTATGGTTTTGAAGTATGGCAAGAGTGAGCGCGGCTCACTCTTGTTTTCTTGAACAGGGAAAACGGAAGGAGAAACGTATGAAATCATCGGGTAAAACCGCAGAGGAAGCGCGCGCACTTGCAGAGCCTGTTGCAGAGGCGCTCGGATATTTTATATGGGACGTCGAGTACGTCAAGGAGGGAACGGAGTGGTTCCTGCGCATAACGATAGATTCCGAGGGCGGAATCGATATAGAGGACTGCGAAAAAATGTCGCACGCCATGGACCCCGTGCTTGACGAGGCGGATATAATCGAGGGCTCGTACCGCCTTGAAATTTCCTCACCGGGAATCGAGAGGGAGATAAAGAACGATTTCCACCTCTCAAAATGTACGGGTGAAAAGGTTCAGGTAAAGCTTTACACACAAATCGACGGGTCGAAAACGGTGATCGGCACGCTTGACGGATATTCCGAGGAGTGCGTGACGGTTGACGGAAAAGATATACCAAAAAAATCAATAGCGAAAATGAATATCTATTTTGAATTTTAACGGAGGAAAAAAGAAAAAATGAACAGCGAATTTTTTGAATCACTCGACATACTCGAGAGAGAAAGACACATACCGAAGGAGTATATGATAGAAAAGGTCGAGGCGGCGCTTACCGCGGCTTGCAAGAAGGAATACGGAACGACCAATATCTCCGTTGTTATAGATCCCGAAAAGAAGGATATGAAGGTTTACAGAAAGTATAAGATAGTTGCCGAGGTCGAGGATCCCACGACCGAGATGACCAAAGAGGACATCGAGAAGTTCGAGGACGAGATGCGCGCAAAGGGCATGAAGTTAAAGGTAAGAAGCCGCCGCCGTTCGATAGGAAGCGACTACGAGTACGAGCTTCAGACAAAAGAGTTCCGCCGTTTGAGTGCACAGAACGCAAAACAGGTAATAATACAGGGTATAAGAGAAGCCGAGAGGAACTATCAGGCAAAGGAATACGAGGACAAACGCGGCGAGATGCTCTCCGCCGTCGTTACCAAGGTTGAGGATTCCACGGGCACGGTAGTGGTTGATACCGGAATATCGCAGGCGGCACTCCCCAAGACCGAGCAGATACCGGGAGAAACGCTTAAGGTCGG
>CAMGRB010000038.1 GCA_946061315.1 uncultured Clostridia bacterium
AGCGCAAACGGTCCCATAATATCATACGCAATGGGCGTCGGTGCCTCAAAGTTGAGAGTTCCCTCCAGAGTGCATTGGCTGCTATGATAATTCAAAGTGATCCCTTTTTCAGAAAAACTGCAGTCCCCTATTTTTACGGATAACGGTTTTTCTGTATAATCCAATTTTTCAAAAGGTATATTATAAACGTTGTCATCGGTTATGACCTGTAATGATGCGGATTTTATACCGTTACTGCGATGGAATGCGACAATGAAAGCAACGGTTTTGTCGCCGTTGCAGCATTTGAAGTACCATCCCTTAAAATATCCTCTGTTGCTCACTTGTTCCTCCCGATTTATAAGATAATATTTTTTGTGCGAATTAACCGATGGAAATGGGCAGAGATATAGTAAGGTTGTCCTCGCACTTTACGGTTTCGGGGATAAAATATTCGCCTATTTTATAGTCAATGCCCGCTTTTTTTGCCTGAACTAATTGATATCCTCTTTTTACTCTGTATGTCTTGCCGTCCTTTATAAAGTAGGCGCCTGTCTGGTGAAAGCGAAACGGAATATCTTTCTCTACGCACTGACGGCGAAGGTCGAGGATCCAATCGTAATTGCAGGGTCTTGCCTCCACACCGGATTCTCCTCCGACGGATACCTCCTCTATCGTTGCGTCAAGATATTTTGAAATATCAACGTGTTCAATGAGCGGTGACACGATGATTGATTTATGTTTTATCGGCAGTGAGCGGAATATCGGCAAGCGGTAGTCTGCTCTGTCCTGATTTTCAACGGTGCAACCTATGAGCACGTTGTCATAGCCGTTTCCCCAATCGGCAGGTAAGCAATCGGCAAGGCGGTGTATGCGTTTGGTAAAGAAATAGAAAAGGCAGTCGCTTCTCTCTTTTATCATTTTCCAACAATCCGCACGCCACTTATCTGCGTCCTCCAAAAGAAAATCCGACGTAAAACAGGTAAAAACAATTTTGCCCGACGGTATCTTATAGCTCCCGTCACGCTTTCTTCTGACGGGAAGATCAAAGCTTTGATTTTTCTTGCAAATACTGCTTGATACGGTACTGCCGTACATCTCGTCCTGACGGTAAACGTAACAATATTTACACCCGGGGCTTATTTTTGTACAACCGTGCCACGGATTCCAATCCGCATAAACGCTGATTTTCTCACTATCGGACATTTTTCTTCCTCCGTGCTTTTTCTTTATTGTATCACACTTTTTTGGAAAAAGCAATAATTAACCCCCGTCTATTCGGTACCACCGAGTAGACGGGGTTATATTATTTACAGTATGATTTTTCCCAACCGTGCAAAAACCGAAGCTGTTTTTCCGTGTGGAACCAATGCTCCCCATTTTCCATAACCGTCAATTTGCCGCCCGTTGTGGCGACAAACAAATCAATCACTTCACGTGGCGTAAGATTATCTTTTTCTGCATACAGAATTTCTGTTGGTACATTCCAGAAGATTTTATGCTTGCGAACCCAGCAAAGGTATTCCCACGACAGTGTTTCGCCGAAATTTGTTGCGATTTCTCCTTGACTTTGAAGTTCTGCCTCGGTAACGTTTGCCCATTGCATCATATTTTCAATCAAGTTTTCCATATCGACAATGGGAGATACAAACAGAGCCTTGCCTATCTTCTCTCCCTGAAGCGCCAACATAGAAAGCCATGCGCCTATACTGTTTGCCCGTATGTTTATACACTTCCATTTATCTTTCATGTAAAGATATATATTCTTTATTTCCGAAACGGCGCTCCACGGAAGGAGTTTTTCTCCCGTTTTCTTCCTTGCACCGTGTTCCGCCAAATCAATACCGACCACCTGAAATCCAAGCGGACAGGCAGTTTCGGCAAAATCGAGTGCTTCCTGCTTACTGCCGTTTTTGCCGTGTATAAAAAGATATACGTTATCCGATTTTTCACCTATCACAAGCGAAGGGATTCCGCAAATACTTGTATTTTCCGTTTTCATAGCAAATTATATTTTCCTCATAACTATTTTTATAAAGTTTAAGTATATCAGATGTCGTATTTTGAAAGAATTTCGCTCGGGGTCCTGCGCAAAAGCGATATAATCGGCACGATGCCGAAGAAAAGGCACATTGCATAAAGAATTGCAAGTATTACGAGCGCAAACCAGAACGGATAGAAGAATACGGTTTTCATAAGGGTTGACATACCCATACACAAAGTGAGGAATATGCTTGAGAACAAATATCCTATAAGTACCGTAAGGGTTGTAAGCACCGTGGCTTCTACCAAAAATCTGAACACGAGATTTTTCTTTGAAACTCCTATCGCACGGTAAATTCCCACTTCTTTTATACGGTTCATAAGCGAGGAGCGCATAATAAAGTACATACATATGCTCATTATGAAAAGCATAACCGACATAACTATTATGCTTATTATGATTTCTTCCGTTTTGTCGGAGATGAGCTCGCTAAAGATATTGTCGGGAGTGTAAATTTCTTTTCCGAAAGAATATTCGGGAAATTCTTTACTTAACCACTCGGCAGTTTGAGCCGGATCATATGAATGTATGAGCGTATATGCAGGAGCGTAGTAGCCTTCGACTTCGTTAATTTCGTACTCCGTTCCCTTTTCTGTGCTGTTCCAATAGTAGCCTCTGAAAGCCGACGCATCGGTTTTTCCGATCTGCTTTGAGAAATCAATATAATCTTCACGGCTTACAAGATAAGCGCTTTCGTAAAGATGATTTACGTTATACTGTTTTTGGGAGTATTTATTGTAAATGTCGGAAAGTAATTGATAATACGAATATTTCTGCGTTGAAAGAATGTCATAGGCTTGGGTAAGCGTAGGATACGTGCCGTTTTCCTCTTTGTAAAGAGTTGCCGCATAATAAAGCTCGCTATCGCTTGCGAAGGAATATTTTACCTCTTTTATTCCCTCGATAAGATATAACGATATATACAAGTCGCTGCTATGAATGTTATATTCTCTTATAAAATCGTCGAGATATGAATAGTAATAATCGAGGTAATCAAAGAAAAGTTTATCCTGGGCTTCGTTATACGCATCCCAAAATTCATTTGTACCCTCCTCAAGCGACGGATTATTCTTCTTTACGTAGTTAATGAAATACGTGTCTACGGGGACGCAGTTTTCGGGATGATTGGCAGATAACCACGACGAATAGTCGCCAAAATAGCGGATAACGCGGCTGATTTTCATTTCTTTGCCGTGAATTTTAACCGTTTCTCCGACGGCGGGAACGTTTTTCTCATCGATAGTGGAATCGTAAAGGAAATAGATTACTTCTCCCTCGGACGTTGACATTCCGTAGTCGGTTGCAAGGTAATACATTGTTCCCGTATTTCTTTTTTCGTAATCCGCCATGGCATAGGGCGTCAGATATACGGCAGGCTCGTCGGACTGTACAACCCCCGCAATATGAGCCTTTTTGCCGTTATACGTAAACGTGTTGCACGCCAAGCCGATAAGGTCTGCGTATTCTTTTACGTAGCCGAGAGGGGAATTTTTTATAAGTTTATCGGCAACGTTGGTCGTTATAAGGATATCGAGATCCGTAAGTCCCTCTTTTTTACCTGCAACAAGGGTCAGATTTTTAGCCAGGGTATTATCCATAAATACGGCGTTTGCTGAAAATCCCTCCGAATAAGACGAGGTTGAAAAGGTTTCAAAAGACGCTGGTGCAAAGGACGGGAACTGATCGGAGCACGTATATTGATAATACATTCTTACGTAGTCTATGCCCGTGCCGTCTGCTCCTTCTGCCGCGTTGAGCTTTGCGGAAATTTCTCCGTTCGGAGTATTTACGTAAAATACGTTGTGGTTATAAGAATTTCTGGCGTTTATTATATCGCCGAATGAGGTGCCAAACATTGCGCCCATAAATACGATAACGGCGGCAAAGAGGCACATACAACCGCGCAAAAGTTTATTTCCCTTTTTGCTGATTTTGAAATTCGATTTATAGCCGCTTTTTATTGAGGATTTTAGGGTGAAGAGCCTGCCGAAGTGCTCTCCGTTTACGGGAGGCAAATTTGTCATATCTATCTTTTCGGACGAGGTATGCCCGAGAGCTTTTTGCTCGAAAACTCCCTCTTTTATTTTTACCTCGCTCGAGGAGTCTATAACTCTTACGCCCGGCGTTTCTACCTGAACGTAAATTTTGCCCGAATTGTTTATAATGCGGAGCTTTACGGGCTCTTTGCACTTATCTCCGTAATACTCTATATCCGCTTTTTCATCGGACAGTTCGCTCTTTTCAAACTCGCCGAGATAAATATCGTTTTTATCCCTTACCGAAAGACCGCCTGCCGAGGAATTGTTCCTTGTGCCGACAATCTTTCCGTCGGAGAGTTCTATGACGGTATCACAATAATAGTCAACGAGATTTGCCTCGTGTGTGACGAGCACGACAAGGTGATCCTTTGATATTGCCTTCAAAAGATCCATAATCATAACGGTATTTGCCTCGTCAAGATTTCCCGTCGGTTCGTCTGCCAGAATTATACGGGGATTTTTGACAATGGCACGGGCTATCGCTATTCTCTGCTGTTGACCGCCAGAGAGCGTGTCGGGAGTGCGCTTTGCATACTTATCCATGCCGACGTTTGAAAGCGCCGCCATGACTCTCTTTTCAATTTCGTCATCGTCGGACATACCGCAAAGCCGCAATGCGTCGGCTACGTTATCAAAGCAGGATTCCGATTTGTTAAGATTGTAATTTTGAAAGATATATCCGATATAGCGGTTGCGTATAACGTCGGTATTCTTCGATACGTTTTTACCGTCTATCGTGAGGCTACCCGAATCGTACTTATCAAGACCGCCTATTACGTTAAGAAGCGTCGTTTTTCCGCATCCGCTTCGACCGAAGGCGGCTACCATTCCTTTTTCGGGCAATTCTATCGTCACGTCGTTTATGACGTGGATCTCGTTTTGCTTGCCCTTGTTGAAGAATTTATTGAGTGAATTTAACTTAATCATTCGGCAGCGCCTCCTTTCAGAGATTTTTTAACGCTTTCGCCAAACAGCTTGCGTATCTGCTTATGCGTTATCCTTGCGGTGAGAATAATCATTCCGACGAATATAACCGCATACTGCCACGGATAGAGATACACAAAGAACTTATTAAAGGTCGGCGTTGTAAATATCAGAATTGCCACCGCAATTACCGTTATAAACGCGGGTACGAGTGAAATTAACATACGGACGTACATTCCGATTCTTACGACCTTGACGGGTATTCCCATAGAGCGCATAATAGCCATATCGCTCTTGAAAGCCCCGAGAACGCGGCTTGAGCAGAGGTTTATAAAGAATGCAAGGAACAAAATCGCCAAAATCCAGAGTATTCCCATAAAGAGCGATTGGATTATCGTAAGAATTGCGTCCAAAGGATCCTGCGAGCAGGTTGTGTCGGAGGTTACGGCAACGTATCCCTCATCTCTTAAAGCGGAAATTGCATTGTGGGCAGCCTTGTCGTTTTCAAAGAACAGCGATGCCTGCGAGTAACATTGCTTCATAATGTCCTCCGCTACCTCCACTATAACCGACGGGTGAACTGCAACGTTTTTTACGTACATACCGTTAGTTTCCGAGGAAACGTCGGGATAGGTGTCCGTGAGTATATCACCCGTAAACGTTTTCAAAAAATCGACCGTCGTATATCCGCCGTAATAATCGTCTTTATATTTTGAGGTATTGAAAGAAAGCTGTATTGACAACTCTTCTTCCTGGGTCCTTACGTATTCCCTGAAGCTTTCGTCAAAAATGTATATTTTGCCGTTTTCTACGTTGAACGAAGTGATAAAATAGTTTCCGTAATCGAAGTGCATCGTATAACCGCTATCCTTGGAGATGACGGCTACAGAGAGTGTCGTATAATTGTTTGAAAGATAGTCAACCGCGGTGGCAACCCTAAAGCCTTCTTCGGTAAATACCATTTTGCCGCGGATATTGTTATCGTAATAATACTTGACGCCCGTAACCTTAAGCTGCAAAGATTTGAAGGAAATTTTGTCGGTTATGATACTGTCCTTGCCGAAAACGGGTTGATATGCGATAGGCAAATACAGAAATACCTCGTTTGCCTCCGTCGGATAGGAGCCGACAATACCGTCGCCGAAGTTTTCGTTGTAGGCACATTGCACGTCAATGTTTTCGTATTCTCTTTTGCTTTCGTCATAATATTGGACGCTTCCGTAGCTCTCGTCAAGCAAAAGGTCGTAGTGAATCGTACTTTTTGCCCCACTCTTTTCGGCAAGGGCAGAAAGCTCCGCATCGGTTATTGCCTCTCCGTTTTGCTTTACTACCACCACACGCCCGTCTATATGGCTGAACATATAATGCTTATCGAACATATCCGTCGCATCCCCGCAGAACGTAGTTATCATAAATATGCCGAGGGTGCCGATAATCATAAGGAAGCACAAAAATACCGAGAGCTTCGGCTTTGAGGTAAAGATGGTTCTGCCGAGTGTTATTCCGTTTTTGATATTGCGGATTTTTTCTTTTTTCTTGTCTTTTTTGTCGGTTTTTGCTGACTGCTCTTTTCCATCGCCCGAGGGCGTTTCCGTATGCTTCATCACGTGGTCGGATTCGACGGCGCCGTCAAAGATACGGATATGCCTTGTCGCATAATCCTCCACCTGCTCGAAATTATGCGTAACGACGATTAAGAGCTTATCCTTTGATACTTCTCTTAAAAGCTCGATAATCTCCTTTGAGGTTGCGGAATCAAGGTTTCCCGTCGGCTCGTCGGCGAGGATAATGGGACTGTCCTTTGCAAGCGCCCTTGCAATTACGGTCCTCTGCTTTTGTCCGCCCGAGAGCTTGCTTCCCTTTTGCTTTACGAAGGGTGAAAGTCCGACACGGTCTATAAGTTCAAGCGCACGAGCCCTGCGTACCTTTTTGTCGTCTATGTTCATCAAGGCAAGCTCGACGTTTTGCAAGACCGTAAAGCTGTCTATTATGTTATAGTCCTGAAATATAAAGGAGATATATTTCTTGCGGTACTCCTCCCATTCGGGTTGAAGGTAATGAGAGGTCGGTTGATCCTCTATATAAAGCTCGCCCTCTTCATAGGAATCCATTCCGCTGATGACGTTAAGCAGAGTCGATTTACCGGAGCCGGATTTACCGGTTATGGCGACAAACTCTCCCTTGTCAAATGAGAGATTTACTCCTCTTATACCTACTGTGGCGTTCCCCTCGGAAACGTATATTTTGCCTATGTCTTTAAGCGTAAGTAAAGCCATTTCTTCCCTCCGTTCTGAAATATTCATAGGTATGAAAAAAGCAATAATCGGAACTATTTGCGCATTTGATGCCGGGACGTTCTTATATTGCTTTTAACGGTTTATAAATGGGTATTTTTACCCTTGCTGTGTTGTTTTACTCTTAAATTGTTGACGGCTTTTGCAAGCGCAAGCTTGGAAAGCACGTAATCCTTGTGTCCCTGCTTGTTTTTGAGCTGCAAAAGCGCCTCGTCCTTGCTTCTTCTCTCCTTTTCCTCATCTATCTCCTCGGGAAGAAGAACGGACTCGCAAAGGACCTTTACGACGTTACCCGTAACGTCAACCATTCCGTTTGTGACGGCGCACACGGTCTTTTCGCCGCTCGGCTTTGTAAACGTAAGCTCTCCGTCCTGTATTGCGGCGGTTAGCGGAGAGTGATTTGCCATAATTCCTATAAGCCCGTCGCTTATGGGTATAACGAGCGAAAGACATTCTCCCTTGTAAAACTGCCTCTCGGGAGAAAGTATTTCAAGATGAAAAGTATTCATAAGGAATCCTCCTTATACCTTTTCGGCTTTTCTTATAACGTCGTCTATCGTGCCGACGTTGAAAAACGCGCTCTCGGGATAGTCGTCCATCTCGCCGTTTACTATTGCCTTAAAGCCCCTTATGGTTTCGGAAAGCGGCACGTAAACCCCAGGCACACCCGTAAACTTTTCCGCAACCGAGAAAGGCTGTGATAGAAAACGCTGTATCTTTCTTGCTCTGTAAACTGTCTGCTTATCCTCGTCGCTTAATTCGTCCATACCGAGAATCGCTATTATATCCTGCAGTTCTTTGTAATGCTCAAGTATCTGTTGAACGCTCCTTGCGACGCTGTAATGCTCCTCTCCCACTATATCGGGCTCAAGAACCCTCGATGACGATTCAAGCGGGTCAACAGCAGGGTATATTCCTATCTCGGCAATCTGACGGCTTAAAACGGTCGTTGCGTCGAGGTGTGCAAACGTGGTTGCGGGCGCAGGGTCCGTTAAGTCGTCCGCGGGGACGTAAATTGCCTGAACGGAGGTTATAGAGCCGTTTTTGGTTGACGCTATGCGTTCCTCAAGCTCGCCGAGGTCGTTTGCAAGCGTCGGCTGATAGCCGACTGCCGAGGGCATTCTGCCAAGAAGCGTTGATACCTCGCTCCCCGCCTGCACGAAGCGGAATATGTTATCTATAAACAAAAGTACGTCCTTGTGGCACTCGTCACGGAAATATTCCGCCATTGAAAGACCCGAAAGCGCCACTCTCATTCTGACACCGGGAGATTCGTTCATCTGTCCGAAAACAAGGGCGGTTTTATTTATAACTCCACTCTCGCTCATCTCCGTCCAGAGATCGTTGCCCTCACGGCTTCTCTCGCCGACGCCCGTAAATACGGAGTATCCTCCGTGTTCGGTGGCGATATTATGTATAAGCTCCTGAATAAGTACTGTTTTGCCGACTCCCGCACCGCCGAAAAGCCCTATCTTTCCGCCTTTTGCATACGGGGCTAAAAGGTCTATTACCTTTATTCCCGTTTCAAAGACTTCCTCCGCCGTCTTTCTCTCCGATGCGGAGGGTGACGGGCGGTATATCTTTCTTCTCTCGGTATCCTCGGGCAATTTCTCTTTTCCGTCTATGGTTTCGCCGAGCACGTTAAAAAGTCTGCCGAGTACCCTTTCCCCTACGGGAACGGATATCGGAGAGCCCGTTGCAACTACGTCCATGCCGCGAAAAAGCCCCTCGCCCGCACCGAGCATTATACAGCGTACAACTCCGCCGCCGATATGGGAGGAAACCTCCATAACCCGTCTTTCCTTGCCGACGTTTACGTAAAGGGCTTCCTTTATTCTCGGTAATTTTCCTTTTTCAAAGGCAACGTCGACAACGGGGCCTCCCACGCCGACGATTTTACCCGTATTTATATTTTCACCTGTATTATTCATCCTCGCTCTGCCCCTTCTTACGCTTGCGTGCAAGTGCCTT